>JBDTIR010000082.1:0-5662 GCA_039936275.1 Isosphaeraceae bacterium
ATTCTAGGGAGTTGGCGACGAATCCGTCCAGTGGAGGTCCGCCGGCATTTTTCTGGGTATCGATATCCGGTGGCTTCTGGACGCGCGGTCTGGAGACCAGTATAACGGATGTCGGCTTCAACCGCCGACTGCCGAGGTCCGAAAGAGGCGACGAACCCTTTAAACCTGGCGGCGGTATTTTGGCGAGCGAGCCAACGTCGAGCGATGTCGGGAGCGTGTCTGTGACTGGTGTCCGGCCCGGTCTTCAAAACCGTTGAGGGGTCGCGCGAGCGGCCCCTGGTGGGTTCGATTCCCATACGCTCCCGCCAATTCCAGCCCTTTTTGGAATGGGATCTCCCGATGTCCTTCGCGCTGCTCCCCTCGATCGGGCCTGCTGAGAGCGTGATCCTGCTCTTGATGATCCCGCTCTTGATCTGGCCCTGCTGGCGCATCTGTTCCAAGGCCGGATTCCCTGGAGCGCTTGGCCTTCTGGTCATGGTCCCGCTCGCTAACCTGCTTCTCTTATATCTTCTGGCCTTCGCGGAGTGGCCCGCGCTGCGAGGTCCAACAGGGGCGGCTCCCACCGATGACCTGGCCGACCACACACGCTGATTGACGCGGCCATGCCGGATCGGGTATCGAAGGAATGTTGGTGCTTTCTTCGTCGCCGAGCCCATTTTTGGTTTCAAATACAGCCTCGCCCGCATTCCGGCAGACCCCCCTACCCTCTCGACCTTCCATCCGCCCGTTTGGCTCGACGATCCAATCCACCGAAATTGATGAGAACGAGACGCCCACTCTTCTAACTCCGCTCGAATGAGAAAGGAAGACGATGAGAGTCAAGCATCTGATCTGGTTCCTGCCAGCCCTGGCGGTTTTAGCCCTGTCGGCCGCCACGACGGGGGCCTCGGCTGACGACTCCCCTCCGCTAGAGCTGCACAAAGGGGACCGGATCATCCTGATCGGCAATACCTTAGCCGAGCGGATGCAATATTTCGGCCACTTCGAAACTCTGCTGCATAGCCGGTTCCCTGATCTGGATCTGGTCTTTCATAATCTCGGCTGGTCGGCCGACGAATTGACGCTCCGCCCGCGCTCCAAGGACTTCGACGACCACGGCCACCGACTTCAGGACGAGAAGCCCGACGTCTTGATCGCCGCCTTCGGCTTCAACGAGTCGTTCGCCGGCAAGGCCGGACTCGACAAGTTCAAAGCCGACCTGGACCAGTTCATCAAGGAAAGCACCACCACCAAATACAACGGCGACCACGCGCCGAAACTGGTCCTGCTCTCACCGATCGCCCAGGAAAACCTGGACAACCCGCACATCAGCGACGGTAAAGCGAATAACGAGAACATCAAACTGTATACTGACGTCATGGCCAAGGCCGCAAAGGCCCACGACGGCGTGGTGTTCGTGGATCTGTTCACACCGACTCAGAAGCTCTATGAACAGCACGACACGCCGTTGACCATAAACGGGATTCACCTGAGCGACGACGGCTACCGGGCCCTGGCCCCGGTCCTTGACGAAGCCCTCTTCGGTCCCAGGCCCAAAACCGTGAAGGCGGACCTCAAGGCGTTGCATGCCGAGGTCCAGGAAAAGAACCTCCAGAACTTTTACGACGTCCGCGCCATCAACGGCTGCTACATTTACGGCGGTCGCAAGGCCCCCTTCGGCGTCGTCAACTTCCCCGCCGAGTTCGCCAAGCTCCGCAAGATGATCGAGAACCGCGAGCAGCGGATCTGGGCGGTCGCCAAGGGGCAAAGCGTCCCCGAGAAGATCGACGACAGCAACACCGGGGATTTGGTCCGGGTCGAAAGCAACGTCAAAGAACCGGTGAACTTGACCTCGCCCGACGAGGCGAAGAAGGCGTTCACCCTGCCCGAAGGGTATGAGATCAACCTGTTCGCCTCTGAGGTTGATTTTCCGGACCTCAAGAAGCCCGTGCAGATGAACTTCGACGCCAAGGGGCGGCTCTGGGTCACGACCATGCCGTCGTACCCGATGTACCTGCCTGGCCGCCCGGTCAATGACAAGATCCTCATTTTTGAAGACAGCGACGGCGACGGCAAGGCCGACAAGCAAACCGTCTTCGCCGACGGCCTGCACGTGCCGACCGGCTTCGAGCTGGGCGACGGCGGCGTCTATGTGTCGCAGCAGCCCAACCTGATGTTCCTCAAGGACACCGACGGCGACGACAAGGCCGACGTCCGTACCCTGATCATGCACGGCTTTGACACGGCCGACTCTCACCACGCGATGCACGCCTACACCTGGGACCCCGGTGGAGCACTCTACTGGCAGGAAGGGACCTTCCACCATACCCAGGTCGAGTCTCCCCAAGGACCGCAGCGGATTCACGACGCCGGCATCTTCCGGTATGAGCCCAGGACCAAGAAGTTTCAGGTCTTCGTGGACTACGGCTTCGCCAACCCCTGGGGCCACTACGTGGACCGCTGGGGCCAGAACTTCATCGCCGACGCCTCCGGAGGGGCGAATTACTACGGCACGGCCTTCTCTGGCCAGGTCGATTACCCCAACAAGCACGGCGGCATGAAGCAGTTCCTCCAGAAGCAGTGGCGGCCCACCTGCGGCTGTGAGCTGGTCGCCAGCCGCCACTTCCCCGACGACACCCAGGGGGACTACCTCCTGAACAACGTCATCGGCTTCCAGGGGATTCTCCGATACCGGGTCAAGGACGACGGCTCCGGGTTCCAGGCCGTGCCGATCGAGCCGCTCTTGCGCTCCTCAGACCCGAACTTCCGGCCCACCGACCTTGAATTCGGACCTGACGGCGCACTCTATCTGGTCGACTGGTACAACCCCTTGGTCGGCCACATGCAACACTCGCTTCGCGACCCCAAGCGCGACGTCGAACACGGCCGGATCTGGCGGATCACTTATCCCAAGCGCCCGTTTGTCGCCAAACCCAAGATCGCCGGGGCCTCGATTTCCGAGCTACTTGACCTGCTCAAGAGCTACGAGGACCGCACCCGCTACCGAGTCCGCCGCGAACTCCGCGAACGACCGGACGCCGAGGTCCTCTCGTCGCTGGAAACCTGGATCGCCGGTCTCGATAAGACCGACAAGGACTACCAGCACCACATGCTTGAGGCCCTCTGGCTGCACCAGAGTCTCGACGCGGTTGATCCCGCCCTCTTGAAGCAACTCCTGACCAGCCCCGAGCCCCGAGCCCGAGCGGCGGCCACCCGGGTCCTCTGCTACTGGCGCGATCGAGTCGAAAACCCGCTCGAACAGTTACGCGTCCTGGTCAACGACGAGAACGCCCGCGTCCGCCTCGAAGCCGTCCGCGCCCTCAGCTTCTTTGACGGCAACGACGTCGGCAAGGCCCAGGAAATCGCCATGGAATCACTGCTTCAGCCACAAGATTATTACCTGGAATACACGCTCAACGAAACCAACAAAACCCTGGACCGCCGGATCAAGGAACGGGCCAAGTCCAAGTAATAACGATCGGTTCGGTTCTCCGAAAGAGCGCCCGATTCGTTGAGATCAACACTCCATTTGGCCGATCAACGGCGAGGGATTCGCGTCCCTCGCCGTTGATCGGCCAAAGGCGGACCCTCTCCAAGAGCGCAAACACGACCTCTATCCATTAGATATAATTGATATAATCTTTGATTAATACTCGAGAGACCAACGGCCGCGCCGAACGGTTTCTGGCTCCTTCGATCGATCATCCGAATGACTATTTTTGAACATATCCGCATGGTAATTCATCCGATGAGCCGGTCATTTCTGCTCATCGGCTCGTTGCTCGTCGCGGTTTCCTTGACGGCACGCGCCGAAGGGCCGGAGACGCCGGACAGCCCGTTGGTGAAACTGCTCAAGAGCGGGCGAGTGCCGGAGCCGAGACAAGGGACGATCGTCGAGATAATCGGCCAGCGCGGCAACGTCGACGACTTAGCCTATCTGTATCAGCAGGCCCTTCGCCCCGAGGGGTTTCCCGAACCCGTGCGGCAGAAGGCGTTTGACGCCCTCGCCGACGCGGCCAGGACCCGCAAGCTCAAACCGTCCGGCGACCTCTCCGGTCTGGGCGGCTTGATCCAGGCGAAGGACGCGAAGGCGAGGACCGATTCCAAGTTCCGTCTGAAGGCGATTCGCCTGGCGGGGCTCTGGAAGCTGGAACCGCTCGGCGAGCCGTTGCGGGCGATCGCCCTGTCCAGGGATGCGGCCGAGACGGTTCGCGCCGCAGCGATTGATGCCCTGGCGGAGATCGGCGGCAAAGCCGGTCGGGCGAGTATCGACGAATTAACCAAAGCCGGCCGTCCTTTGGAGGTCCGCGCCCTCGCCGTCGCCGCCCTGGCCAGGCTCGACCCTGGCTCGGCAATATCAGCGGCCCTCGCCGTCCTGCGCGATGCTGGCGGGTTGAATCCCAGGGTGATCGAGCCGATGCTCGCCGCCTTGATCAACCGCCGAGACGGCGCCGAAGCACTGGCCAAGGCCGTGAACCGGGACAAGCTGCCCGCCGATGCGGCCAAGCTCGCCCTGCGGTCGATCTACGCCCTCGGCCGGGCCGACCCCGCATTAGTCGCCGCGCTCAGCCAGGCCGCCGGCATCGACGCCGAGGTCAAGCCGCTGAGCCAGAGCGAACTCGACCAAGTCATCGCCGACGTCCAGGCCAAGGGCAAGGCCGATCGCGGCGAAGACATCTTCCGCCGCCCCGACCTGAACTGCACCAACTGCCACGCCCTCAGCGGCGCCGGCGGCGGGATCGGTCCGGACCTCAGCGCCCTGGGCGCGAGTTCGCCGGTTGACTATATCATCAATTCGATCATGCTTCCTGACCAGGCGATCAAGGAGGAGTTCTTGACCAAGGTCGTGCTCACGACTGACGGCCAGCTCTTCCACGGCATCGTCGTGGACAAGGACGATACGAGGTTAGTGCTCAAGGAAGCCACCGGCGAGCACCGGACGATCCCCGCCGACGATGTCGAGTCCGACAAGGATGGCGGCTCGTTGATGCCGAAAGGGCTGGTCAACTTCATGACCCGGGCCGAATTCGTCGATCTGGTCCGGTTCCTCTCCGAGCTGGGCAAGCCCGGCCCTTTCGCCATCCGGCCGACGCCGACCATCCAGCGCTGGCGCGTGCTCAAACCGGTATCAGAGCCTTTAGCCCGGGACGTTCCCGACGCCGAGACGTTTCGCGATCTGGTCCTCAAGGTCGATCCTAGTCGCTGGCTGCCCGCGTATGCCAAGGTTTCGGGCGGCCTCCCCTTGGCGGAGTTGGCCACCGAGACCGGCGGCAAGGTCCTGTACCTTCAAGGTGAGATTGACGTTTCGGCCGCCGGGCCGGTCGTGTTTCATCTCGACTCCACCGAAGGGGTGCATGCTTGGCTCGACGACACGCCGGAGCCCGACAAGGAATCGTTCACCGCCGACCTCACGAGCGGCCGACACGCCTTGACCCTGCGGGTCGACACCGCCGCCAGGCCGACCGCTCAGGTGCGCGTCGAGGTTTCCAGGGCCGAGGGCTCAGCCGCCGAGTTCGCCGTTGTCGGCGGTCGATAACGATCAACCGGAGCGACCGACCTTCACCATGCCAATTTCTCCGCAAAGTTACGCCACGCTCTCGGCGATGATTACTCCGGCCATCTTCTTGACGGCGAACGGATCATTAATTATCTCGACGTCCAATCGGATGTCACGGGTCGTCGA
>JBDTIR010000083.1:0-3478 GCA_039936275.1 Isosphaeraceae bacterium
CCCAGGTATCCCTCTTTCGACGTCTGGCCGGCAAGCAGGGCCTGGTACATCAAGGCCGTCTCGGCCCCTTCGCGGTAGACGGCCAGGAACGCTGCGACCCCGAGTGTCCGCCTGGCTTGCTGCTTGAGGAACGACACCCAGCGGTTCGACTGGCTCTGAGAGATCAACCAATAACTGACGTAGAACAAGACGCCAGACGCTGTCAGAGCGATGACTCCTTCAAGGACCTCGCGCGCCATGCCCGAGGCCGAACGAACCAGCATGAACAACCCAAGGGCTGTGAACGCGCTCGCCACCAAGGCTGCGCCCGCTCCGATCAGCACGGCCATTGTCGCCCGGCGTTCGCCAGCCTTCGACGCTAATGCGAAGAGCATTGTCAAGAGCAGGATGACCTCGACCCCTTCGCGGAGGATCGTCCCTAACGAGAGCATGAATCCCAAGCCGAACGTGCCCGCCTGATCGGATTGCAAGGCGCCCGCCGCCTGGTTGATGTCGGCGTGCAAGGTCTCAAGCTCCGACGACAGGGGCGCTCCGGTCATTCCGGCCATGATTCGCCCGCGGACGGCCATGAAGCCACCTTCCAGACGGCGAACCGTCGCCGGGTCGCGGAGCTTCAAGTCACGCTCGATCGGCTCGAAGTCGTCCCAGTAGGCCGACATCAAGGCCCCTGCCGACGCATCAGGGTTCCCTTGATCGGCCAGGTCGGCCACTTCCAGAAACGACCGCTTGAGCGCAGTCAGCCTCGGCCGCACATCACCGGGGGCGGGGTCTGATTCTCCGCTCAAGGCGAGACCAGGCTGAAGCACCTCGGCGCGACTGTTCAGGCCCTTCGCCTGCAGGTCGGCGGACGCCTTGCCCAGCGAGACCAGGAGCACGCGACCGCTCTCGGACAACGGGTCAACCGATCCGCCCTCTTTGGCGACTGCGCGGGTCTGGCGGCGCAGGTCGCGAAATTGATTCTCAATCTCGCTGGCCCTGCTGATCCCCAGATAGGCGCGGACGGCCGTTTCCATGTCGGACGCCTCGAACTCACCCAGATAGGCGTCGTCGATCAAGGCCACGGCGCGATCGGTACCGGCGGTGGTCTTGGCGGTGTCCTGGCTTTTGGATAAGAGCAGACAGATCTGGTCAATCACGTCCGGCCAGGTGCGGGGCTTGGTCGGGTCCTGGACCTGCCGGGTCTGGTCCTGAGCAATCGGTTGAGCGTTTTCTGGACCTTTGAGGATCAGGGTTCCCAGATCGAGATTCGCGCCGTCCTTCACTGTGACGGTTTGCTGGAGCGGTTCGCCCATCTCATGCCAGACCTTAAGCGCGTAGCGACCGGGCGGCACGTCTCGGAAGTTGAAACCGCCGTCGGCCCGGCAGGCGCGAACCCAAGGGGAATCGGATACGACCACGTAGGTCCGCATGTGCGAATGGATATCGCACACGATCCGCAGCACGCCAGGCTTTTCGGGGAGATACTCAATGCTTCCGCCAGGCGGCATCGTCTGGTTGAGAAACTGGTACCCCGGTTCAATGTTGTGGACGCTGTGAACTTCAGGATCGCCGTTGGTGATGCGCAATCCTTGCCCGAGCTGAATTGCAGAGACTCTGGGCAGGAATTGCAAACCCTTCTGGTCAATCTCCGCGCCGATCTCTCCATCAGGCGGAGACTCCGTGGTCTGCCCGTCCAAGGGCTCAAGACTGGCCACGGCAACACCGCCCGAGAGCGTGCAGATTTCGGGAACGACGACGCGCCCCGCGACCTCCGCGCTTCGGACGTTCGAAACCAGGACGCACAACAGCCCGGTGATCCAGAACGCTCGCGGCATCGGGTAAGACCCCAAGGGCAAAGGAAGGCAAAGGCGGCCGGCACCGCCGTCAGGGGTAGGCTAATGTGTTGAGATTCAGTCTCAACGAGGTGGATTATAATCGGGACGCAAGTCGGGCGTCAATCATTTCCTTCGTCGGCCTGGATCAATTCGTTGCCTTTTGGAGATTGGACCTTGGACCTGGAGACGCTGGATCGCGGTCCTGTGATCGAGACGCTGATGACCCCGGGTGGCCGGTCGATCCGGGGTGGTGCGGCCTGCGGCCCCGGATCGGTTGCTGGACGATCCGGCTGTTCTTGAGCGAAACCGCCTGGACGATTACATGCCCTACTGAGCCTATCTCTAGCCAGGGGCGTACCTGTTGGCCGAAGTCGTGGGCCGGGAACCCTGGCGGCCAGGGACCGAGGCCCTTGAGATCGGTTGCGGCCTGGCCCTGTTGGCAGGGCCGTACCGGGTCGCCTCGGACGACCTGCGGCCGAGTCTGGAGCGGTTCGGTTTGACGAGCGAAGCGACGCCGATCGAGGCGATCGACGAATCAAGACGCACCGTGCGCGACAGGCTCGATCAGATTCGCAAGGTCTGATGACGGCCGCGCGGGCGTGTTAGCCTGGACCGTGCCGACGACCTCGCGCAGACTCGTTGCGCCGAGTTCTCGCAGGCGGGCGGGCAAGTCGTCGAGGAGACGGATCGAGGCGGTCGGATCAAAAAAGGTAGCCGTGCCAACCTGGATCGCCGAGGCGCCCGCGACCAGGAATTCCAGGGCGTCATCGACATTGGAAATACCGCCGATCCCGATGACCGGCAGGTCTGGTAAGGCGCGCGCGACCTGCCAGACCATCCGCAGGGCCAGGGGTTTGATCGCCGGGCCGCTCAGGCCGCCGACGTTATTGGCCAGGATCGGCCGCCGCCGCCGCCAGTCGATCGCCAACCCCAGAAACGTGTTGACCAGGCTGACCGCGTCAGCACCCCCTTCGGCCGCCGCTCGGGCAATCGCCACGATGTCGGTGACGTTGGGCGTCAACTTCGCGATGATCGGCAGGGGGCACGCCGCACGGATGCGCCGGACCAGTCGGGTGACGGCGCCTGGATCGATCCCCAGGTCAAGCCCGTGACTGACGTTCGGGCACGAGACGTTCAACTCGATCGCGGCGACCCCGGGCTCGCTGCCGATTCGTTCGGCCATGTTGACGAACTGGTCTTCGTCCTCACCGGCGATGTTGGCGATGACGGCCGTGCCGACGTTACGCAGGTAAGGCAGGTGATGGATGATGAAGTGATCGATGCCGTCGTTATCCAGCCCAATCGCGTTCAACAATCCGGACGCGGTCTCCACGGTTCGAGGGGTGGCGTTGCCCGTTCTGGGCAGGAACGTGACGGTCTTGGGGATGACCCCGCCCAGCCGTTCCAGGGGGAGAAACCCGGCCATCTCTCGAACGTAGCCAAACGTGCCGGACGCGACCAGAACCGGGTTCTTCAAGGTCAAGCGGCCGAGCCTGGTGGTCAGGTCCATCGCCCTTTGATTCTGGTCCAACGGGTCGTCCTCTTCAAACACTGAGTTCGAAAATGGTCAGGTTGCTCCATCAGTCCATCAATACCGCGTCAAAGGGGCTCGACGCCATGCCAATTCGATTGACAAGTACGAGATTCGGCCTACAATTTGCTAT
>JBDTIR010000084.1:0-2048 GCA_039936275.1 Isosphaeraceae bacterium
CAACAATCGTTAGACGTCTGGGTACTCTTTATTTTAGGTGGAACGTGCCTTCAACGACCCTGGAAACGCCTTCGGCGTCGACGGTCCACTTGATCCTGGCGGGTTGTTGGCCGGGTAAGATCTGGAACGGGAAGACGCGCATAGCGCCTCGGTCGATGAAGCCGACAGCGGGCTTGAGTTGGCGGAAGGCGTTGGCGGGCTCGACCTTAACCCGGACCTCGGCGGGCAAGGGGACGGGGTCGCTGCCGGCCTCGTGGGTGACGCACACGAAGAAGACGGGGCCGTTGATCCCGTCCATCGCCGTGATAAATTCCCTGGGATGGACCTTGCGGAATTCCACCTTCAACGGGGGACAGAGCGGCGGGCCGTCGGGGTTGCCTTCGGTGCTGGTAACGGTCAGGTCTTTGGATTTGTCGTCGGGGAGGTCGAGGGGGTAAACGGTGCCCACGACGGTATCATTGGTCTCGTTCCCCTGGAGGCTGAGGGTCTTGACCGTGGGTCGTTGGCCAGGCAGAGAGTAGGCGATACACGCATCCAACGGCTCGGCCGTCTTGTTGCGGACGACCAACTTGTAATCCAGGTTGTTCCTGGGGTGAAGATACCCCTTGCCCTGGTTCAAGACGAACTGATCGGGGATCTGATAGGTCTTGCCGCGGAACTTGAACTGCGTGACCCGCTGGCGGATCTCGACCTCGACGAGATCGCTCGATGTCCGAACCTTCCGGGGGCTGGTCTCCACCTCGGCAATCCGCGCGGGTTCGACGGCCACGAAACCGAACGTCACTACCTGCCTGTCGCCCCGGCTGATGGTCGCCGCTCCCTTGTAAACCGGCTTGCCGTCGCGGGTCGCCTTGACCTGATGGGTGCCCGGACGCAGGCGGACTTCCTTGATTCCCGTCCCCTGGATCGCAACGACGTCGCCGTCAATCTCCACCGAGACTTCGGGGTCGCGGACCTCGATCACCAGGGTGCCGTCGCGCCTGGGGATGCGGAGCACCGTGGCCGCAAGGTCGGACACGTTCGTCAATCCGGTCGCCTCCCCGACGCCCAGGCTGCCGAGCAGCAAAACAAGAGGCGTCGCGGCCAGGGCCAGGACCCGTTTTTGACGGCTCGGTCGGCGAACGGGCACGGGCTTGACGGGCGGGAGGTCCGGGTCGTCGGGCAGGTCGATGCCGGCCTGAAGCTGCGCCAGGCGCTGGCCAAGCCGTTCGGCGACCTCGGCCGCCGTCTGGACGCGGTCGGCGGGATCTTTGGCGTGAAGCTGGGCGATCAAGCCCGTGAGCCAGTTGGGGACCTCGGGGTTGATCTCGCGGATCGGCCGGGGGGCGGCCTCGCAGACCCGCTTGAGCACGGCGATGGTCGACTCGGCCCGGAACGGAGACCGGCCGGTACACATGGCGTACAGGACGCTGCCCAGGCTGAACAGGTCGGCGCGGTGATCGACAGTCTCGCCCCTGGCCTGCTCCGGGGCCATGTATTGCGGAGTCCCGGCCAGCATGCCGCTCTGGGTCAGGCTGGCGTCGTCGGCCGCCCGAGCCAGGCCGAAATCGGTCAGTTTGACCCGCTCAACGCCGTTTTCCAGCAGAATGTTGGCCGGCTTCACATCGCGATGGACCAGCCCCTGGGCATGCGCCGCGGCCAGACCCGCCGCCGCTTGCATGCCGATCCGCAAAATCTCTTTCAACTCCAAAGGCCCGGTGTCATCGATTCGATCCTGGAGCGACTTGCCTGGCACGTAAGGCATGACCAGATAGGGCAAACCATTCGCCTCGTCCACGGCGTGAATTGTAACGACGTGCTCATGAATGACCGATGCCGCCGCCTTCGCCTCGCGGTGAAACCGCCTGCGCGCCGTCGCGACGGTGGCGAGTTGGGGGGCCAGGACCTTGATCGCCACGGGACGATTCAGCGCCGGGTCGATCGCCTTGAGGACGATCCCCATGCCCCCCCGACCGAGCCGTTCGGTCACTTCGTAAGGGCCGAACCGGCCCAGGCACCCCGGCGTTGCCGAAGGTTCCAGAAAGCCAAGGTCCTCGTCGTCGGCATGG
>JBDTIR010000085.1:0-5288 GCA_039936275.1 Isosphaeraceae bacterium
ATCGCCGGAGCGGAGGGCGAATTTGTGTAGAACAACGAGGTACCGACCCCGGCCACCCTGGAGAGAATCAGTCAGTCTCCAGAATCCGGAGCGACATCCCCCGGCAAGGGGTTGCGCAGAATCAAGACAGCCGGGGCGGCTGTCCTACATTGGGTGGGATGGTGTGGCTCAAGCCACCCTCGGTTGGTCGGCCAGAATCCGTTGTCGCAACCCGGCAAAGGAGCGGTTTCCGGGCGTCAGGGCGAAGCCTTGGCCTTCGTGCGGGCTTCGGCCTCGGCGATGATGGCGGCAGGGTCGTCGTCGAAGAGTTGCTTGCAGCCGGAGCAGCAGACGTGGTACGTCTTCCCCTGGTAGGTCACGGAGATCGTTCCTCGACCCTCGGTGACGATGCAGATCGGGTAAGATTCGCCGGCCGCGAAGGCCACCCCTTGGCGGGTGAAACCGACCTCGCCAAGCCGGTAATAAACGTCGTTGGCGGGGTCTTGAGCCTCCAGGAGCATGAGGAACCTGGTGTCGTGCAAGGGGGTCAGAGTGATCCGGCGGACCCCTTCGGCGGCGGGGCCTTCGGCCGACAAGACAAGCCGGTCACGGTCGCCAGCCTCTCCTTGGAAGGTTCGTTTGGAGCCGTCGGTCAGGACCGCATCAAGCTGGAACCGCCCTGGTTTCTTGGCCGGGGCCAGGCGGGCCGACTTGAAATACTTGCCCCGATCGACCGCCAAGGCCAGGGCTGCGGCGTCTCGCGTGAGTTCCCAGGTCCAGGCGGCTGTCTCGGTCCAGGCCCCTCGGTTGCTCTGACGTTTCGGTTGGCCGACCCCTCGCCAGGGGCCGATCCAGCCACCGTAAGGCTTCAGGGCCGCCTGGTCGGCTCGACGGCCCGGGACCGGCTCATCGGCCTGGATCAAGCTCAAGCTCAGGAGGGGCAGGACGGCGCAGGCTGCCAAAACGCCGCGGGTCGTCGGACGCATCGGTCAAGTTCCCTTCCCTCGAAATCAGATCGGTGCCGCGATCATTGCAAAGGCCCATTGTCGGCGACGTTCGGGACCGTTGGCAATGGCCATCCAGGCCGTCCTTTGGAATCCCATTGAGATCCATGCATGGACTCTGATTCATCGAAAAATCAAAATATCAAAGAACTATAAATATCGAGATATCATCGTTTTTTGGGCGGTTTCGGCTGCGCGAGCCAGGCACTGACGACGCGGCCGACCTGGGCGAGGCTGGCCCCGGAGCAACGGTCGGGGAGGTCGTCGGCGGTGTGCCACTCGGGATAGCTGAAGTCAATGATGTCGATCGTGGGGATGCCGGCGTCGTTCAAGGGGAGGTGGTCGTCATAGACCGGGTCGCGGACCTCGGGGCGGAAGGCCGGGGCGAGGTCGCCGAGCGCTCGGGCGACGTCCCAGACCTCGCGGACCAGATGGGGGGCGAGTTTGACGCTGAAGCCTTCTTTGGGCAGGTCAAGGTTTTTGCCGCCGACCATGTCAAGGATGATCCCGGCGGTGTACTTGGTCTTGGAACGGCCCTCGCGCCGGGCGTTCTTGTAACGTCGGGCGAACTCCTTGGAGCCGAGGAAGTAGCCGCGGATCGGGGCGTTGCGGCCGTAAACCAACTCCTCGCCGTCGAAGAGGACGAGGTCCACGCCCCAAGGGGTGGGCGAAGCGTTCAGATGGTGGGCCAGTTCCATCAACAGCGCGACGCCCGAGGCGCAGTCATTGGCACCCAGGAACGGAGCGCGCAGCCTGGTGAGGTCGGTCTCCATGTCGGCATGGGGACGGGTGTCATAATGAGCGCCGATGACGACTCGCTCAGCGCGTTCGGGAAACCAAGAGCCGACGAGGTTGACCATCGTCAAGGGCTTGCCGCTCAAGGGGTCGCGGGCCTGGAACGATTGCTCGGTGACGGTCGCCCCGTGCGCCTTGAAGTGTGCGGCGACAAGCTGGCGCTGGCGGGTGTTGGCCTCTGAGCCTGCCGGGCGTGGGCCGATCTCGCAGATCTTCTTCAAGTAGCCATACGCGCGGTTGCCGTCGATCGGGGCGGGCTGGGGGGCAAGCAGGGCGTTGGCCATTGAGGGTCGGAACCATTGATTGAGGAAAGGGAAGGCGAGAGCGAAGCTCGCTCCCACCAGGATGAGCCCGATCCAGGCGAGCCCCGGCAGGTTCAACCAACGGCGCACGAGCCATCGCCGGCGCGCCGGCCTGGTGTCTGGCCCCTGCCCCGACTGGGGCGGCATTTCGGTTGTCATCAGGTCACCCCGAGTCATCAGCCCCCTCCCTTTCAATCCACAATTTTGGTTCCGCCCACCTTATCAGAACGCCGGCCAGGCGCACACCGCCGACCGATCTTGCCTGTCAACGGGTGCATGTTACAGAACCTTCTCAAGCAAGCGGGCCAGCCGCTCCATCGGCAGGCCGACGACGTTGGACCAGCTTCCGGAGACGACCGAAACGAACGGGTCATGGTCTTGCACGCCGTAGGCCCCTGCCTTGCCTTGCCAACGGTTCGAGTCAAGATGGGCGGTCCGTTCGAGGTCGGTCAACGCGCGGAACCGAACGATGCTGGTCTCGACCGCCCCGGTCCATTCACGGGCATCCACCCACCAGAGACAGAGACCGGTCAAGACCTCGGTGTCGCGGCCTTCTTGGAGACGGATCATCCGCTCGGCGTCGGCCCGGTCGATCGGTTTACCCAGAATGACCCCCTCAACGGCGCAGACGGTATCGGCGGCCAGAACCAGAGCGTGAGGATGCCTGACCGCCACGACTGCTGCCTTCCGCCAGGCCAGACCGGCGGCATACAGGGCCGGGTCGGCCAAGTCTGAGTCTCCAGGAGCAGGCTCCTCCATGTCGGGTGGATCAACCTCGAAATGATAACCCGCCTCGGTCATGAGCTGGCGTCGTCGTGGGGACGCGCTGGCCAGGACGAACGGGATTGACATGATATCACGCAATTCAGATTTCCTCAAAAAATGGCGGATGATTGCAAACCATCACGTTCAACGGTCGAAGATGACTTTTCCCACGAAGAGTGGGCGCTCACTCGTCCGATCGCCATCATGGCCGGACCAAGAAGCTCGCTCATGGCTCGACGTCGGTATTCGCTCGACTTCAAAGTCTAGTCTTCGCCGCCAAGCTCGTCATCGAGCAAGTCCACGGCCTCAAGGATGTCGCCACCAGCCTCGGGGTCGCGACCAGCACCATGCCGTAATTGGGTCCGACGCTTCGGCACCAGGCCGGCCCAGTCCCCTGCAACCGCCAGCGGCTCGATTCGACGCTGGGCTACCGATCACCTGCTCAGTACGACGAAAGCCGAAAACGTCCTTATCGTGTACTGTGGCGGCTTTGAACCGAAAGATCGTTGAGCTTGAGCTGTTGCTCGATCACGCTCGCGATCAGTTGGCGCAGTTGCCGACAGGTCAGCGCGGGGGTCTGGATTTTTTCCCCGCCGCGTCTCCTCTTCCAGGAACCTACGGACTTGATAGTCCCCCAAACCAGCCTCGCTCTTGGCCCGTTGGAAGCACTCTTCGACACGATGCGCCGCTTTCGCCACGCAAGCTAATTCGTTTAAATCAACATTAGTCGATGCGGTTGAAAAAGAATAGTCATGCTTGAACTTGCCGTCCAATTGAGCTTCCCGCGTGACGAACAGGATCTCCTCCGGACCCGTGCCGCCGATCGGCGTGCGTGCCTGGACGCGACGCGTCACGACGTCCAACCTCAGGGGGCCTTTCTCCTCGTCGCAGACCTCAATCGTCGTCCAGGCGTCGGCCGGCAACGCGGCGCACCATTGATTCCCATTCGCAAATGGAGTCATGGGATGACGCCCGCGTCCCGAGTATTCCGGAGGCGGCGGCTCGCAGTCGCAGACCAACGTATTGGAAGGGACCGCCAACAGATAACATTCGCCGCGCATGGCCAAATCCTGGCGGGAACTTGCGCGATAAACTTCTGAATCCCTTGCCGCTCCTGATCCAACAAGTAAGCGATTCCCTCGCCGGTTTTGCGTCCGAGCTTCGAGAGCAATCCGGTCAAAGACTCCCACGCGTGGCGTTTCTGTTCGGGTTCGGCGAGCGACGCCGCCAACGGTTGCACAAAAGTCTGCAACCGCCCGAGAAACCCGTCGACCAACCCGGGGGCGACCTCCGCCTGCGTCAACATTTCCCTCAAACGCGCATCATATCTCTGGTCCATGATTGACTCCATTCCGAGCAGAAATCTTAGCAGAAATCAACGTCTCAAAATCTCTTACGGCAAGTCAAGACCGCCGAAACAGTAGAATTCGTAATTCGGAGATATTCAGCAAGAGATGTGCGGAAAGTCGGCCTTAAGTGAATACTCTGGCTCAGAGAACCGGGGCAAATCCGGTGTCTGTACAGTTTCTGACAGTAGACCGGAACGGAATCATGAACGGACGCCGGGGTTTGCCTAATTCACTACCTTACCAGGTCACGGGCAAGGCGACGAGGCCCCTCGATCCCATGCGTTTGGTGTAGCGGACCCGGGATCGGGGGACAGCGAGCCGAAGGCTTGGGAACCGAGTGAAGAGGCGTTTCAGGGCGATCTCGGTCTCGGCGCGGGCGAGCCTTGCACCGAGGCAGACGTGGATGCCCGCGCCGAAGGCGACGTGGCGGTTGGGCTCGCGGTGGAAGTTGAGCCGCTCTGGGTTTGCGAACTGGTCAGGGTCGCTGTTGGCCGACGCGAGACAGGCGACGAGCATCTGACCTCGGCGGATCATCTGGCCCTGGAATTCGACGTCGTCGCGGGCGAACCGCGGCTTCGTGATCTGGGCGAACGAGACGTGGCGGAGCAACTCTTGCACGGCGGGTTCGACCAGGGACCAGTCGGCGGTCAATTCGCGACGCTGTTCCGGGTGGTCAAGCAGGGTCAGAACGCTGCCCGCAATCTGGTGGAGCGTCGTCTCGTGCCCTGCCAGCAGGAGCAGGAAGACCATCGCCAAGAGCTCGTCCTCGTTAAGGCGGTCGCCGTCTTCCTCCGCCTGGATCAGGGCCGCGAGCAGGCCGTCGCGAGGATGCTCGGCTTGCCGATGGATCTCGGCGCGGAGGTAGCCGAGCAGCTTGTTCAAGCCCGGCATGGCGAGAAGAAAGCCCGCGAAGGAGCCGGCGGTGCTGATCCGCGAGGCCCATTTCGTGAACTTCGGGCGGTCCTCTGGGGGCAGGCCAAGCCGCTCGCAAATCACCGAGAGCGGGAAGGGGCGGGCGAACTGGTTCAGCAAATCGACGCCCCTTGGCGAACGAGCGGCTTGCTCGGCGAACTGGTCGATCGTCTCATCGGCGA
>JBDTIR010000086.1:0-2498 GCA_039936275.1 Isosphaeraceae bacterium
GGGTGTCCCATTGGGTGTTGGGCCGAGGCGGCTCGGGTGGCATCGTCGGACCCGGTCGTCATGTCGAGGTCAGCGTGGGCTGGGGCCGAGATGGGGTTCAGGCGGCTCTCGGCGTCGATCAGGAACGTGCCGGCCGCCGCCACCTTCTCACCAGGCGCCAGCCCTTCCAGCACAGGGAAGCGGTCGCCAACCCGATCGCCGAGGACGACGACCCGGCCCTCAAAGACGCCCGGCTCGGCCTCGATGTAGACGATCTTGCGCCGACCGGTGTCAATGACCGCCGATTCCGGCACGCTCAGCACCTCGTCAACGGGCGCGGGTTCCAGCCGGGTGAGATACTTGGCGGGCTGGGCGTTCAGCTTCGGTGGGCAGGCCTCGCAGCAGGTCCAGACCTTCCGACCCTCGACCTCGACAAGGATCGGGTCGCCCATCGAGCCGAGCTTGAGCGTGGTTACCGGACAGGTTTTCTGTTCCTCGACGCTCAGGCTTGCCAGATGGGTTTTCCCATGGTGATGAGGCGTCGTGTTCAATCGCGCCTGGAAGGCCGGGGTTTCGGCAACCGGCGTGTTCAAGGTCACCGTGGCGAACATGCCCGGGCGGAGTAGATGGTCGGGATTCTCCAGCCCGAAGCGCACCTCGACGGTGCGAGTCGTCGGGTCGAGCTGGGGTTGAACGAACTCGACCGTACCTGGGAAGGTCCGGCCCGGCAACGCATCGACGGACGCTTCCACCGTCTGGCCCTCTCGGACCAGCTCCACCTGATGCTCGTAGACCTGGGCAAGGATCCAGACGCGGCTCAGGTCAACGATCTCGAACATCGGGTAACCTTCCTGGACCTCCTGACCTTCGACGACGTTCTTCTTGATGAGGTGGCCAGTGATCGGGGAGAGAATCGGAATCTTGTAGTCGTCCTTGCCTTGCCGGAGGATCTCATCAATCTGAACCTGGGTGACCCCCCACCGTTTCAGCTTCTCGGACGAAAGCTCGACCATCTTCCGACGGTCGCCGAGAATGGACCGAGCGGCGGCGGTTCGCAGGCCGGCCGACCCCTTTGAGGCGCGCTGGGCCGTGCGAAGCTCCGCGATCGCCTGGGACAACTCAGGGCTGTAGAGTTCGGCCAGGGGGTCGCCTTTCTTCACGTCCATGCCGGTGAAGTTGGCGTAGAGCGTCTCGACCCGCGTCTTGCCGGGCACCTTGGAGGAGACGTCCGCCAGTCGACGCTCGTCGATCGCCACATACCCAACGGTGATGAGGGTCTGGGCCATCGGGGCGTAGCCAACCTCGGCCGTCTTGACGCGGGCCTGGGTCATCCGGAACGGGGCGAGCTGGACGCGGGAGATCACCCCTTTGGGCAAGGCCGCTTGCTCCCCCTTCTTCCGCTTACCGAGCGGCATCCCGCAGATGGGACACTTGCCCGGCTCCCCTTGCACGACGGTCGGGTGCATCGGGCAGTAATATTCAATGCCGGACGCCGAGACGTGGTGGTCAGAAGTGGGACGCATCCACTTGTCATAGTGGTTCCAGAGCGTGTCCCAGTATGCGAACGTTAGCCCGGTGATCGCCATCAAGGCGACGAACCGGAGCCGAAGTTCGACAACTTTGACGACCAAGCGGAACTTCTGCCAGCGCGTCAAGGGCGTCCCTGGATCTGGGGCGGTTCCAGACTCAACCGGGTCGCCGGGACCCGCAAGGCCGTTGGAGGACATTGGAATCAAGCTCCTCACGCCGATCCGGGCGCAACCCGAACGGCATGATTCAAGAGGACCGAGACGAGACGGGGACAAACGAGAAGATGGGTGCAGGACGTCGCTTCGGATCAAGGATCGCGAACGCCGATGCAAGCGCGGAACGAGGGCGTTCCGGCTTTGAGAAGGGCTTTATTTATATGAGGAGGCGAGAGGTGCGGAGGTAGAGAGGAGTCTTCGGCGACCCGTTGTGACGGGATACGATCGGGACGAACGTGACGATGAGGCGATTCTCGATCGTGAACGCGACGTCCGGATTACCGTCTTGATCGGGCCGAGTCTGGTTGGAGGGCGATTCCGGCTTTGGGGCCGAGGGGGCGGGTTCGTCCCATCGGCATTCGCAACGACGCCGAGCGTCGGCAAGGCCGATTTCCGTGGCGGTAATAATCGTCTGTCCGAGCGTCTCGGGCCGCGTCGAACCCTTCACCTTCATGAAGTCGCAGCAACGAACGCAATCGGACGAGGCTTGGTTCGCGCAACAAGGCCGATTAGCCTCCGGAGCGCTCTTTACCTCGCACGCCGATGACTCGCCAACCGCCGACAGCGTCCCAACAATCGCCGCCAGGGCGATCCAAGAGAGCCGAAGTTGTTGGCTTAAACGAGTCATCGCCCCTCGTCGAATTTTGAACAAATTACCCGGTCCACCGATACACTGACGAGTTCATTATACTCCGACACTCATTGATCGACAAGCGCAACATCTCATCCTGAATGTAGGGCGGCCGTCCCGGCCGCGTCTTCCTTGTCGGGGGG
>JBDTIR010000087.1:0-7343 GCA_039936275.1 Isosphaeraceae bacterium
TGGGCTTTCGAAAAAAACGGGCCCGGTGCATCCGGCCGGGCCCCACCGGGTCAACACGAATCGATGCTCTATGCATCTCTAGGATACATGCGAATCAAGGATCAAGATCGGTCATGGGCGGGAACGAGAAGAAGTCGCGAGGTGAGCGAACGGGCACGACGTAGGGGACGTACCCGGGGGTGAGCGGCACCGGTCCGCCAGCTCCGACGAAATACCTGATGTCGCCGATATGAAGGGCCTTGCTGACCATCCCATGAACCCCGCCTAGCATGCCACGCGCCTTGGCGCAGAGGCTGCAGCCTTGGCCGCCGCAGCCTTGGCAGATCTTGCCCAGGCCGCCGCAGAGGCCGCAGCCCTTGCCGTGGAAGAGTCCAGAGCCGCCACACTGACCGCAAGTGGGATCGCCGCCCTTACCAAACAGGCCGGGGCCGCTTACTCCGGTGCCGCCGCAGAGGCCGCAGCCTTTGCCCCGGAAGAGGCCGGAGCCGCCACAACCGCCGCAAGCCTTGGCGCTGGTGCGGACCAGTCCATCCCCACCGCAGACGCCGCAGCCTTTGCCCTGGAAGAGGCCGGAACCGCCGCACCCACCGCAGGCGTTGCCATTGGAACCAAGCAGGCCGCTCCCCCTGCAAAGACCACACCCGTTGCCGCCACACTGGCCACAGGTCTGGCTGCCAGGAATGACGATTGGCCCCTGGGCACTCGCTTGTTGACTGCTGGGCATGATGGTGTAAGGCGCCCCGCCGACGATGGCGGAACCGTGGCCGTGCCCTGCTCCACCCGTGCCGAGCCCTTTGCCTCGACCATGATTGAACAAGCCGACGCGCTTGGTTAGTCCGTGTCCATGACCAAGACCTTGACCGCCACAGCCGGGATCACTGCACCCCGAATCACCACAGGTCGCCGACCCGCCGTGATTGAGCAAGCCGTGGCCGTTTCCAAGTCCGTGACCGAGGCCGTTGCCAAGCCCATGACCATGACCGAGGCCGTTGCCAAGCCCATGACCGTGGCCGCCTCCACCGCCGCAGAGGTCGCACCCGTTGCCGCCGCACTGGCCGCAGAGCCGCCCTTTGCCGAAGCAATGGCCGCAACCTTTCCCCTGACAGAGGGCGCAGAGCTTGCCGTAGCAGAGCCCGCACGCCTGGCCGATCAACCCGTGGACACAGCCGACGGGGTCTTTGACATAACAACCATAAGGAACCGGCGGGGCGACCATGACGTCTCCCGTCCGGGCGTCAATGGCCGTGACCTCGCGAGGAATCACATGGGGCCAACCGGCCTGAGCCGTGGTCCACGAACTGGCCGCGAGGGCCGGAATCAAAATAACCGCTAACGCGGTCGCACACCTTAGACCGAAACGCATGATCACTCCCTTGCGATCGTTCGGTGGTCCCCTCCTGGAGTGTCCGGAATCGGTCGGGTCATTGTTCGGCCCCGCGCCTTCCTGTGCGCGGCCGATGTCCTTCTCGGTTTGTCTTTGGCGATCCAGCGAACCGTCAGCCCTTGGCGGACTTGCCAAAAGCCGTCGATTAGCGCTGTTGTCGTCGGTTCAGAGATCGGAACGGCCGGGCTTCGCGCTGGAGCCAAATCAGGGGCTGAACCACGAAAAGAGGCCGCCGAGACCGTCTGGGGGGACGGGATCGGCGGCCTCTTTGGTTCTGGGCGAATGGTTCTGGCGGGGGTTCTGGTGCGTGCCCTGTGGACTTTTGACTTGAATCTTTACCGAGGGCCGTAGACCATTGAGGCGGGCAGCTCGCCGACGGCCCGCTCGCTGTCGTCATAGCGGATTCTCGCGTGCTCGGCCTTCATCCGCTCATGCCTGGCTCGGCTGATACTTCCGGTTTCCAGGCCGAACAGGTGCGCGAGAATGTGCGGACGGTTGGCAGGTTGCGGACGAACCGGGGTAGGCGCGCCAGGTAACAACCCCCTGCCGCCCTGGTTCGGAACAGGATAGGCGCTCGCCGGTCCCGCGGCCATCGGGCTCGGCATCGAGGCCGGGCGAAAGCCGGCCTGGACCACGCCGATCGGGGCTGGCTCGGCCATGGGAGACGTCATCCCCGCCATCGCATGGCCCACAGGCGCGCCGCTGATGACCGCGTGACCGGCCGCCTCGCCATTGTCCATGATCATCACCGGCGCGCCGGCTGCAGCCTGGCAGGCCAGGCAAGGAGCGCCGGGGGCCGCCGGCATCATCATCCCCGACCCGGGCGGACTCTGGATCATCCCCATCGGGGGCGCGTTCAAGGCGTCGGCTCTCAACTGGGCCTTCATCTGGCAGTTGGGGCAGACGTGGCGATGGTGGCGGCCAAACAGACCGTGCCGGACGGGGGCTTTAGTGGTCTCAGGCGGGTCGGACCAGGCGACGGTCGGCACGGCCAGCGCCAGGCCGAATACAGCGAGACGCATCGAGGCAAAGTGGCGCATCGGGAACTCCTTTCCCACAAGTCAACCCGCCCTTTCTGGACGTCCGTCCAGAAACTCGGGCCGATCGACGGTCCGATCCGTTGGGATGGATCGATTTTTTGAATTGGCGAGGGGCCGGAGTATTGACCGCCCCTTCACACACCTTCTCTCATCGGCGACTTTGTCCCGCGATCTTGCGGAAAACCGGCCTGGTTGGCGTAACCCTGAAATTCCTCGTCTGGCGAACCAAGGACCGAATCGGCAAAACTGGGGGTGATTATCGGAACCCAACGGAGCACCGCCGGATCATGCGTCTCTATGTTGCTGGACCGTTGTTTACTCAGGCCGAGCGAATCTGGAACACTGCGCTGGCCGCCCATCTGACCGAGGGCGGGCACGAGGTCTTTCTGCCTCAGACCGAAGTCCAGAACATCGCCGCTCTGGACGCCGACACGATAGTCCGGATCGACGTGGACGGTGTTCGCGCTGCCGAGACGGTGGTGGCGATCCTCGACGGGGCCGACGCCGACAGCGGCACCTGCTTTGAATGCGGCCTGGCCTTTGCCCTGGGAATTCCAATCGTCGCGATCCGAACCGATTTTCGAGGCGGCGGCGACGCCCTGCCCGGCCAAGGCTTGGCGACGATCAACCTGATGCTCTCTCAGGCCGCCTCGGCAATCGTCCACCTGGCTGATCCCGCCATGACGCCCGTTGAGGTCGCCGCGGCGGTCCTCGCCGCCTTGACGACTCTGCCACCCCGCCTCGAACCCATGCGGCGATCGTCGTAGGACAGCCGCCCTCGGCTGACTCAGGACGCCGAGACGGTCTGAGGCCGCCCCTCGGCCATTGGTTGTGCGGTAAAGAGGCTGACGCCGTGGAGCTTGCGCCAGCGCCGCTTGCTGACGGCGAAGTAGAGGACCGGCAAAAAAACGTCGATCACTTCGTCGGCGATCAGCAGGCCGCCGAGCACAGGGGCCGCCATCGGTCGGATCACCTCGGCCCCGACCCCGGTGGCCCAGAGCATCGGAGCGATCGAGATGATCGCCGCTCCCTCGGTCAGTAGTTTGGGACGCAGGCGGTGGATCGCCCCTTCGAGGATCGCCTGCCGGAGTTCGGCGATCGAAGCGATCCGCTCCAGGCCCCCGCGCTCGTCGATCGCCTCATGAAGATAGACGAGCATGACCACGCCGGTCTCCACCGCCATGCCGAAGCAGGCGATGTAGCCAACCTGCACGGCGACGCTGAAATTGAACCCGAAGAGCCACTGGAAGATCGCCCCGCCGGCCAATGCCCCGAGCACGCTGGTCATCATCAGCATCGCGTCCACCCAACTCTTGTGAGTCAGGTAGAGAATCAAGGCGATGACGGCGATGACGGCCGGAAAGACGAGCCTGAGCGTCTTGTTGGCTCGGACCTGGTGCTCGAACGTGCCGGACCACTCGACGTACATGCCGGCGGGGAGCTTGACCTGTTCGGCCACGGCCCTCTGCGCCTCCTCGACGAAGCCGACCTCGTCGCGGTCCTGGACCCGGCACTGGACGTAGGCCCGAAGCATGCCGTTCTCGCTCTTGATCATCGAAGGCCCCTCGACCACCCGGACGTCGGCCACCGCCGACAAGGGGATCGGTATCATCTTGGCCGCGCCCGAGGTCTCGCCGTCGCCGTCGCCGGAGGCCCCCTTTGTCGAGACCAGGATGTTCTTGAGTGCCTCGACGCTGTCTCGGTAGTCGCGGGCGTAGCGGACCCGCACCGGATAGCGCTCGCGCCCTTCGACGGTCTGGGTCAGGGGTTTGCCCCCCATGGCCACTTCAACGACGTCCTGCACGTCGCCGACGTTAATGCCGTGGCGGGACGCCTTCTTGCGGTCGATCTGGATCTCAACGTAGGGCTTGCCGATGATCTGGTCGGCGAAGATGTTGGCCGAGCCTCGGACCCCTCGGAGGACCACGGCGACCTCCTGGCTGATCCGCTGGACCTCGGCGAGATTGGGGCCAAAGACCTTGGCGGCCACCGGCAGGCGGACCCCGGTGGACAGCATCTCGATCCGGTTGGCGATCGGCTGGGTAAAGCTGTTCCCCCAGCCGGGCATCTGAAGGGCCATGTCCATCTCTTCGACCAGATCCTGCTTGGTTTTCTTCCAGAGCAGCAACCGATCGGCGAACGGAGTCTCCAAGGTTTCGCGGAGAACCTGCAACTCACCGGGGCCCGGGGATCGGTCGGTCAGCTTGCGGTCGCGTCCCAGCGTCGTCAGTTCGTCGAGGGCCGCCTTGGCGGCCGTGCTCGCGGCGAGGTCAAAGAGTTCCCAGTTCAACGACTTGATCCGATCCTTAAGCCGATGGGTGTGCGAGGCGGTGAGCCGGTCGGCGATCCTCGTGAACAGGGTGGGCCTCGTGAAGCCGAGCAGGTCGCCAGCCGAGTCCTTGATACGCTCCAAAGGGGCCGGGGGCGGCGCGAGCAGGTCGGCGCGGTCGCGGAGCACGCCCAGGGCAACCAGACGTCGGGAAGCGTCCTGGACCACTTCGCCGACCTCGCCCGAATAAACCACGGTGGCGAGCCGGTCGGCGTGGGTCTTCGCCAAGGCGTCGATCAAGGTCTCGCGCTCGGCCTTTGTCAGTTTACGGACAATGGCGGAGGGAGAGACGCGGGCGAGGAGGGCGTCGACCGCCTCGGCGACGAGGGCGCGGCCCAACTCCGGGCGGAACTCCCTCAACCGCCGCACCGCCAGGTCTCTGAGCGCCCGATCGACCGCTTCGGCGACCGTCATCGCCGCCTGGTTGACCAGGTCCTCACGATCCAACGCGGCAGCCGTGTGGCGGAGCAAGCCTTTGGCCTCCAGGGCGTCGAGGGCGTCTCGGGCCTGGGTCAGGGCGTCATCGAACCGGAGTTTGCGCTTGGGCCAGACCTCGCGGTCGCGCAGGTTGACGACCGTTTCGATCATGTCCAACGGGGACGGGTCGGTGGGCGTGTCGGCCCTGCCCGCCTTGCCCACGACCTGCCAGACCTCAGGAAAGTCACGAAGGACCGCGTCTCGGACCATCAGGTCGTCCGACGCCTGGGCGATCGAGGCGCGTGGGACTGTTGTGGGCATGTCCATGATCGACCCTTCGTTGAGGTCGGGCATGAACTCGCGGCCCAGCCGGGTCGATGCGACGTATCCCAGGCCCACGATGACGGCGAACAGCCAGCAGACGAGCGTGGTCCGGTCCATCAGCCAGGACAGCATCGGCTTGAAAATCTCAATCATCGTGCGGACGAGCCAGTTCTCATCCTCTGACTTGATGCGGCCCCTTAGAAAGATCGGGATCAAGGCCGGCACGAGCGTGATCGACAGGATCGCCACGCCGATCAACGCGAAGGTCTTGGTGAACGCCAAGGGGTGGAACATCTTCCCCTCTCGGCCGGAAAGGGCGAAGACCGGCAGGAATGAGAGGATGGTGATCAGGACCGAGAAGAAGATCGGCCGACCCACCGTGCGGCAGGCCTTGATGACGATCTCGGTGGTGTCGCCGGTCACTCGGTTGCGGCCGAAGTGGCGGGTCAGGTGGTGGGCGGCGTTCTCCCCCATGACGACTGCCTGATCGATCAATATGCCGATCGAGATCGACAGGCCCGCCAGGCTCATGATGTTCGACGGCATGTCGAAGAGCCGCATCATCAGGAAGCTGAACAGGATCGCCATCGGCAAGACGATCGCGACGACGAAGGCGTTGCCGACGTGGCCCATCACCAGGAGAATGGCGATCGTGCAAACGATGAGTTCCTCCTTGACCGTGCCGCTGACCGTCTCCAGGGCCTTGTGGATCAGTGGGGTCCGGTCGTAGAACGGGACGATCCGCACCCCTTGGTCCTTCAGGCTGATTTCCAGGGCCGCGATCTTCTCCTTGATCTTCTTCGTGACCTCCAGCGGGTTGCCGCCGAAGCGCATCAGGACCACGCCGCCGACGACTTCCTTGCCGTCCTTCTCCAGCACGCTGCGGCGGAAAGCGGGCCCTGTCTGGACCGCGCCGAGGTCGCTAACGCGAACCGGTGTGCCGTTTTTCCGCTGGGAGACGACCGTATCCCTGATGTCGTCAAGGTTCTCGATCCAGCCGACCGAGCGGATCAGGAATTCGGCGTTCCCCTGGTGGATCACTCGCCCGCCGACGGACGAGTTGGAGCGGGCGACAGCCGAATACACCTCGCCCAGAGTGACGCTGTAGGCGCGGAGCTTGTTGGGGTCGAGGTCGATCTGATATTCCTTGGGCGCTCCGCCGACGCTGGCGACCTCGGCGACGCCAGGCACGCTGGCAAGCTGGTAACGGACGTACCAGTCCTGGATCGACCTTAGCTCACTCAGGTCCTTGCCGTCCCCTTCGACGGTGTACCAGAAGATCTGGCCGACGGCCGTGGCGTCGGGGGCCATGTAGGGGGTCACTCCTTGCGGCAGGAACGTCGAGGCGATCGAGAGCTTCTCCAAGACGCGCTCGCGGGCGAAGTAGTAGTCGGTGGCGTCGTCAAAGATGATGGTGATCATCGAGAAGTTGAACTCGCTGGACGACCGCACAACCTTGACCCCGGCGAGCCCCTGGAGATTGACCGACAACGGGTAGGTGATCTGGTCCTCGATCTCCTGGGGGCTGCGGCCCATCCAGTCGGTGAAGACGATCACCTGGTTCTCCGAGAGGTCCGGGATCGCGTCGACCGGCGTGGTCAGCATGGCGCGAACGCCCGCGACTCCGAGCACGATCGAGACGAGAATGACGAGGTAGCGGTTGCGGATCGACCACTCGATGATCGACTCAATCATCGCCGTTGCTCCGTTCGGCTCATGTGCGGGTGTCCCATTGGGTGTTGGGCCGAGGCGGCTCGGGTGGCATCGTCGGACCCGGTCGTCATGTCGAGGTCAGCGTGGGCTGGGGCCGAGATGGGGTTCAGGCGGCTCTCGGCGTCGATCAGGAACG
>JBDTIR010000088.1:0-3879 GCA_039936275.1 Isosphaeraceae bacterium
GCCGACAACATGATGAAGGTGCTCAAGCGAATCGCCCCCTACCGCGCCATTGATTCGGAGCACTTCCGCGTCATGGTCAAAGCCGGGCAAGACGACTTGCTGGGTAAGTCTATGTCCAGATTCCTCGAATCCGTGTATCCCGACTTGACCAGGCGGTTCGGTTACAAGCCTCCAGGCTTGACCAAGATCGAGATCCTGGAGAACCACGAGACCTTTAGCGGCAGGACGATCGGCCTGCCGTTCGTTCCCACCGTCGGCGCCTGCACCGGCAAGGTCGTCGCGTTGGCCAGCCCGCGGTCCAGCCGCAAGCCGTTCAACTGGTCGAGGGTGATGGTCCACGAGGTCACGCACGTCATCACCTTGCAGCAGACCGAGTTCAACATCCCCCACTGGTACACCGAGGCCCTCGCCGTCGAGAGCGAAGGCACTCCGCGCCCACAACCCTGGAACAAGATGCTCCTGGAGCGCGTGCCGACGCGCAAACTGCTCAACCTGGACACCATCAACCTCGGCTTCATCCGCCCCAAGGAGGTCGAGGAACGCTCATTGGCGTACTGCCAGGCTCAGCTTTATGCCCAATATATGGTCAAGCGATTCGGTGAAGACGCACTCATCAAGATGCTCAACGCCTACCGCCTCGGCCTGACGACCGATCGGGCGATCAAGTCATGCTTTGACGTTGAGAAAACGGACTTCGAGGAAGGTTATCTCTCGTTCCTCGACGGCGTAATCAAGACGATCCGCACGAGGGTCGATGAGGAGGAGCCCGAGCCCCCTTCGCAACTGGCCAGGAAGCTGGCCAAGACCCCCGACGACCCCGACCTTAACGCCAAGATGGCTTACGACCGCTTCGCCCGCCGCGACTACAAGGAGGCCCGCCCCTTCGCCGACAAGGCCCTCGTCAAGCAGCCCCATCACCCCCTGGCCAGCTACGTCAAGGCCCGCCTCCTGATCAGCATCGGCGACACCTCCGCCGCGCTCGCCTTGCTCGAACCGGCACTCGATCCGGCCCGCCCTGACGAGCGCGTGATTGACCTCTTGGCCGACCTTCAAATGAAAGCCGGCAAGCTCGACGAGGCCGAACGGCTCTACGAACTGGCCCGCCAGGACGACCCGTACCATTCCAAGTGGATCGCCGGCCTGGCGCGCGTCCATCTCCGCCAGAAGGACACCGCCAAGCTGCTCAACGACCTCGCCTTGCTCGCCGCCAACGACGTCGACGATCTGGACGTCCGCCGCACCCTGGCTGAATATCACCTCAAGCTCAACCACGCCGACGAGGCCCGGAAATGGGCGACCGAATGCCTCTACATTCAGGTCTACGACCCCAATCTTCACGTCTTGATGGCCGACGCCCTGGCCGCCGGCAACGACCATGCCCGGGCCGTCGAGGAATACCAGGTCGCCCTGACGCTCAAGCCCAAGAAGCCCGCCGACATCAAGGTCAAGCTCGCCCGGGCCCAGGAGGCCCTCGGCAACTCCAAGGAGGCGAAGGCCACGCTTGACGAAGTCTTGACCGCTGATCCCGATCACCCTGAAGCCAAGAAATTGCGCGAAGACATGTCAAAATAAATGTATTATTGAAATCGTGCCTTTTGGGAGAATTGTCCCATGTCGATCGCTCCCGCCGTGACTCGGTTTCGGCTTGGTCCCTGGTCCGCCGGCTCGCCGATGACCCCCGAGGAGTTCGACGCTGCCGAGTTTGAGGAGGGCTGGCGGTATCAGTTAATCCATGAGGTGCTGATCGTGTCGCCAAGCCCCTTGCCCCAGGAACGCGACCCCAATGAAGAATTGGGCTCCATGCTCCGCGTCTACGGACATGATCATCCTCAAGGCTCGTCGCTCGACGTGACGTTGGCCGAGGAGACGGTTTCTACCACCCCGAACCGTCGCCGAGCCGATCGCGTGATCTGGGCGGGCCTGGGCCGTCTGCCCACTCCGGACGATCCGCCCACCATCATCATCGAATTCGTCTCGGAAGGTCGGGCCAATCGTCGGCGAGACTATGAGACCAAGCGTGACGAGTATCGCGCCTTGGGCGTCCGGGAATACTGGATCTTCGACCGCTTTGATCGCACCTTGACCGTCGTCGTCTTCGGTCCCCACGGTGATCAGGTGCGGGTCTTGAAGGAGGACGAGACCTACGCCCCGCCGCTTTTACCCAGGTTTGAACTCCCCCTTCCCCGCCTCTTCGCCCTGGCCGACCGTTGGCCGGAACGGTTGGCGGACTCGTGAGCGCGTCGAACAAAAGCGACTGAGCCGGTCGTCTAGCTGGGCGGGCGTTTCGATCCGGCCCGCCGCCAGGCGTTCGAAGCGGTGGGATACGGGAGTGTATGTCGATGATTACGTTGATCGAAGCATTAAATTATCGATGCCTGAAGTACATACGGCAGCCTTTAGGGCCGTTCCATGTCCTTGTCGGTCCCAATGCGAGCGGGAAGACGACGTTCCTTGACGTGGTGGCCTTACTCGGGCGGTTGGTCTCGGACGGACTCGATACCGCGATTTATGAGAGGACGCAGAATTTCCGAGATCTTGTCTGGAATCGATCAGGGCAACGTATTGAGCTTGCCATTGAGGCGAAAATCCCGGAAGACCGACGAGAGCGACTTGCCAACAAAGAGTTTGATACCATCCGTTATGAGGTGGCGCTGGGACTCGACCCCGAGACTGGCGAAACGGCAATCCTGGCCGAGAAGGCATTGCTGAAGTCCGTCAGGGTGACTGTCCCGGTTATGAGAGATTTATTTCCGGTATTCCACGCTGAACCTGGATCGTTGTTGACGCCCAAGAATACGGGCCGCTCGAGCCGAACTCATCGTCCTGATCCTCGAACAATTCTCAACAAGGTTCCGGGCGGGAACGATAATTTCTACTCGGAAGTCTATCAGGAATCCGGTAAAGGTTGGGTGCCCAGCTTTAAGCTTGGGGCTCGTAAGTCGGCGCTTGGTAACCTGCCTGAGGATGAATCAAAATTTCCGGTCGCAACCTGGCTGAAGAGCCTGTTGGCCGAAGGCGTCCAACAGTTTGTTCTCAATAGCCTTCTGATCCGCAAGGCCAGCCCTCCGGGACAGGTTCGCGACTTTAAACCCGATGGATCGAATCTGCCGTGGGTGATTGATGCGTTCAAGAAGAAATCGGATGAACGATTCCGAGACTGGATCGCCCATCTCCAGACCGCGCTACCTGACATTGAAGGGATACGAATCATCGAGAGGCCGGATGATAGACACATGTATCTCAATGTATGTTATCGCGGTGGCCTCGAAGTGCCGTCATGGATGGCCTCCGACGGCACCCTTCGGCTCTTGGCCCTCACGTTGCCGGCCTACCTTCCTGATTTCGAAGGGGTCTACTTGATCGAAGAGCCGGAAAATGGGATTCACCCAAGGGCAGTTGAGACGATGTATCAATCTCTTTCTTCGGTCTACAACGCGCAGGTCCTCATGGCAACGCATTCCCCGGTCATTCTGAGCATTGCCAATGCTGAGGATGTGCTTTGCTTCGCGAAGACTGAGGAAGAAGCAACCGATATTGTACGCGGTAGCGAACATCCCGCTCTCCGCGACTGGCGAGGGGAGACTAACCTCGGCATGCTCTTCGCCGCTGGAGTCTTGGGATAATGGCTCGTTCTCCCGAGAAAGACCTTGCCGTCCTGGTCGCGGATAAGAACATGGAGTTTGCAATCAAGGGGATCGTCTCCCGGACAGAGGCCCTAAACATCCGTCAAGTCAGAGTGGATGTCTACGTCCATCCGGAGAGAGACCCCGGATGTTTAGGGCACGGACATAATTTTTTGGAAAATCTCGTGAATGAATATAAATATTATATCGTCATGTTCGACCGCGAGGGGTGCGGTCGAGATGCTCTGTCGCGATC
>JBDTIR010000089.1:0-5463 GCA_039936275.1 Isosphaeraceae bacterium
GCGCATTCGGACAATTCCGAATGCGCTGGCCGCGTTGCGTTTTTGTGGATTGCGACGTCTCGGTAAAATCCAACAGTCCTAACGAGTGGTAAGCTGTGAGAGGCGATCCGGGAATCTCGATGTAATGATCTCAAGCGTCAGCCCCCTGACCGACGACGACCACGGACAGGGACGACTCGCCGCGCTGCAAGCTCTCGCGATGGAAGCGTCAGCCCCCTGTCCGACGACGACCAGGGACAGGGGGCTGACGCTCCCCACTCGCCAGGAACGTGCGAATTGAGATCATTTCATCGTGTCGTCTGGATGGCGGACGGCGGGTTGACCCATCGAAGGATGGGCGGACTTGCCGGATCGGACAATCAATAATGTCCGGGGCAGATGGACGAATATCCTCAAACGAAACCAGACGGGTCAAGCGAGGCCGCCGCAACAGGGGCCGCGCTGATCGATCCTCATTTTGACAAAGGGCCTCAATCATGCCACCGCCCATGCGGCGAAACCTTGTTGGCGGAGACGGTTCCTATCGTGGGCCTGTCTCCCGGGTCTGGAAAGTGGTCGGAGGCGCGGGCATCCTGGGCCTCTTGGCTCTCGTCGTGATCGTCTTCGCGTATTCGGCCTGCGTCCTGGAAGTTCCGGCGGGTTCGCAAGCGGTTTTGATCCGTAAGACTGGCCTGGACCTTCGTCCGGACATGGAGATCGCGCCGCCCCTAGGTAAGGACGGCCGCTATTTTAAGGGGGTCCAGCCAGGCGTTTTGACCGAGGGGCGTTACTTCTACAATCCGTTGTTCTGGGACTGGGAGATCAAGCCCCAGTTTGAAGTTCCCGGGGGCAAAATCGGTATCCGGATCGCGCTCGAAGGGGACGACTTGCCCGCTGGCCAGATTCTGGCTGAGCCAGGTCAGAAAGGGGTCCGCCGCGAAGTGCTCCGCCCTGGCCGCTATCGGTACAACTGGTACGCCGAGTCCATCGACCTGCGAGACATGGTCACGGTAGACGCCGGGTTTCGGGGGGTCGTGACTCTCTTGGCCGGCAAGCTGCCCAAAGACCCCAATGTCACCCTGGTCGGTCCCGGAGAGCGCGGGGTCCAGAAGGAGACCTTGCCGCCAGGGACGTACCTGCTCAATCCGTTCGAGACTCGCGTCAGCCTGGTGGATTGCCGATCGAAGCGGTTCAACCTGGGGGAGGGGACCGACATGGACTTCCTCTCGGCCGACGGCTTCCCGGTGACGCTCGACGGGGCGATCGAGTTTCGGGTGATCCCGGATCGGGCCGCCGAGGTCTTCGTCCTCTACAATGAGGACGCCAACGGCGACCAGATTGATGAGGAGATCATCGCCAAGATCATCACCCCGGAGAGCCTGTCAATCTGCCGGATCGGCGGCTCAAAACTGACCGGCGGGGAATTCATCAGCGGCACCCAGCGCGAGCTCTTCCAGCAGAACCTGGACACCGCGCTCAAGGCCAACTGCAAAGAGCAAGGGGTCGAGATCCTCGCCGTCGCGATCACCTCGATCACCCCTCCGGAGGCGATCGCCGAGCCTGTGCGGCAACGCGAGGTCGCCAAGCAAGAACTGGCTCAGTATCAGCAAGAGAAGCTCCAGCAGCTTTCCGAGGCCCAGCTTCGGGTGCAAGTGCTCCTGGCCGATCAGAAAAAAGAACTCGTCGAAGGGGAGCAATCCGTCGTCGAGAAGACGACCAAGGCCGAGCAAGAGCAGAGCGTCGCCAAGACCCTCGCCGAGCAGAAGCTCTCGGTCGCGCAGACGAACCTGGAGGCGACTAAGGATAAGGCCGCCGCGATCGGCTCGGAAGCGCAGGCCGCCGCCGATGTGACCAGGGCACAGAACAAGGCGGACGTCGCCGGCTTGTCGTCCAGGGTCAAGGCGTTCGGCGGCGACGGCTCGGCCCTGGCGAAGAACCTGATGGTTGGCAAGCTCGCCCCGGCCTTCCGAACGATCCTGTCTAGCTCCGAAGGGCCGCTCATGGACCTTTTCAGCCAGTTTACCAGGCCCAAGGACGCATCTTCCCCACCGACCACCACCGTTACAAACACCGATCACGACGCTGGTTCCAACGAATCGGAGGTCCAGCCATGAACACGCGACTACGCAGCGGTCTCATCAACGGGGCGACCGCACTGGCGGCGCTCTATGTGATCGGATATCTGGGAATCTGGAAGTGGACGGTTTGTCGGATCGAGGTCCCCGCCGGTTCGAGCCTTCGGCTCTACTATCGAGGCCCGTTTCCGTTCGGCGCGGTGCCGCAGGCCCCCGAGGGGACCTTGGCCCAGACCGACGCCCGGGGTCGGCCTTCGCAAATCGGGGTCCTGGAGCAGATGCCTGGCCCCGGGCGGCACTTCTATTCCCCCTTGGAATACCGGAGCGAACTCGTCCCGGACATTCTCATCAAGTCGAACGAGCTGGGCGTGGTGGTCTCCAGGGTCGGCAAACCCTTGCCTGAGGGCGCAGTGCTGGCCGAGGGGCCTGGTTATCAAGGGACCTGGCGACGGGTTTTGACGCCCGGGCGATACCGGATGAACCCCTTCGCCTACACGGTGAAGGTGATCGGGGCCAGTGATTCGTTCGCCAACGGGGGGCCCGTGGCCTCGGCCGTGGGGCTTCATCGCCGGGAAGGAGACCCGACCTTGATTCCCCCGGGCTACGTCGGGGTCGTCAGTATCAGGATCGGCAACGCCGAGACGGGCGAGGCCCGTGGAATCCAGGAAAACGTGCTTCAGCCCGGTATTTATTATATCAACCCCGAAGAAAAGGTCATCGATATCATCAGCGTCGGGTTCAATGAGACGACCTTGATGGTCGAGGCCACTGAGACCCCCGACGCCCCGGGGACTCACGTAGACAAGACCCTGGCGCGTGATCCGGTCTACGCGACTGGCAAGGGGATCGAGTATCCGTCGAGCGACGGATTCACGATCCACATGGACTATACGGCGATCTGGGGCATTTTGCCCGATCAGGCCCCCGACGTCGTCAGGCAGTTTGGCGCCTTGACCGACGTCGAGCAGAAGGTCATCCTGCCCCAGATCGGCTCAATCTGCCGGTTGCATGGCTCAAAGCGAGGGGCGGTTGATCTTTTGGTCGGCGACATGCGCGAAGAGTTTCAGACTGACACCGCCGAGGAACTCGAGCGGATTCTCGCCTCGAAGAACCTGACACTTCTTTTTGGCTTGACCCGGCATATCTACGTGCCGGCCCAGGTGCGCGAGCCGATCCAGAAGAAGTACATCGCCGACGAGCTGAAGTTGACTCGCGACCAGGAGCAACTCACCGCCCAGGCCCAGGCCGAACTGACCGAGGCCAAGGCCAAGGTGATGCTCGAAGAGCGCCGGACCAAGGCTGAGACGACCAAGATGGTCGCCGAGCTGATCGCCGAAGGGGAGAAGAAGGCCAGTGAGATCGCCGCGGAGACCGAGAAGCTTCAGGCCGAGATCGACGCCAAGACAGCCCTGATCCAGGCGGAAGTCACCAAGACGATGGGCGAGGCCGAGGCCCACAAGGTTGAGCTGGCCAACGAGGCCCAGGCCGAGCGTTATGTGCAGTACGTTGAAGCCCTGGGCAGCCCAGACGCCTATAACCGCTACGTGTTCGCCGAGGGGTTGCCCGCCGACCTCAAGCTCGGCGTCTTCTACGCAGGGCCCGGCACCCTCTGGACTGACCTGAAGGGCTTCGAGCAAATCTTGCTCGGCAAGACGGCCGCCGAGGGGCAAGCCACTCCGCCAAGTCCCAAGCCGTTCGCGAGCCGTTGAGGAGATCGATCGCCGCTTCACGCGGCGCAACTTCTTGAGCAGGGAGGTCGATCCTCAAGGGTCGATGACGACGCGCAGACCGCCCTGGGGCTTCGTCATCGACCTCGGCCGTCCCCCGGCGCGTTGCGGCAAGGTGCCGGCTCAGGGTTGCTTGGTCATCACGAATCGATCGCGCTCCTGGCCGTCCTCGTCGATCTGTCGGAGGGTCAGGCACGAGGGTTCGACGTCCATGACGGTTATGGTGTGCTTATCGGCGATGAACTTGCAGGTAAATTCCTCCCAGGTGGAGGGGTTGTCCTGTTGCTCCGGGTTGTAGAGTTTCGCGCCGCCGCCGCCGGTCACGAGGTAGATGACGCCGTCGGCCCGGGTGTGCTGGACGCCGTCGTAGGTCCGGTCGAGGGTCAACCGGCCGTCGATCTGATTGCCCTTGCCGACGGGTTGGCCTTGCTCATCACGGTCGGGCACGAAGCGGAGCGGACGCGTGCGTTGGTAGTTATGAACATGGCCGGCGAAAACCAGATCGACATGTCCTTGTTCGAAGACCGGGGCCAGCAGCCGGGTCTTCTGCTCGCCAAAATGAGCCTTTGAAGACTGGAAGCCGGGTTGATGGAAGGCTACGAACCGCCAGCGGGCCTGGCTCGCCCTGGCCAGGTCGTTCGCGATCCAGTCGCGAATCGCGGGGTCGTCCCAGTCGGTATAGCCGTTGGCGTCGAGGATCAGCCAGTGGGTTCCCCCCACGTCGAACGAAAAATTGTTCATCCTCGGATACGATCGTCCAGCGGCGTCGAGGAACGCCTCCTGGTTCGATTTGGGCCCCTTGAGCTTCGGCGTGTTGTCGGCGCCAACCCGGGTCAAGGGGCCATTCAAGGGTTGCGACCAGTAGAGGAAGTAAGCCATGCCGTCGGGGTTTTCCCCCAGGTCGCGCGCTGAAAAATCATGGTTCCCCGGCGCGGCGATGAAGAGGGTGGATCGCAGCAGCGGCGCCCCGATTTCCGGGGAAACCTCGTCCACGTTGTAGACGGGGAAGAACCGCTTGCGGTATTCCGAGATCCGGCCGCGGCTGTAGACGATGTCGCCAGTCACGACGACCAGGTCGGGATGGGACCCGGCAATCTGAGCGGCGATCCGGCGCTGACCGGAACTGCCCGAGGAGCAGTCGCCGAAAATGACGACCCGATGCGGATCACCCGATCGGGGGCGCGCCTTCGACCCGGACTCGAAAACGACCTTGTCATCCTTGAGGACGCGGTAGTCGAACCGGCTCCCGATCGGCAGGCCCGTGATTTTGGCCCGGTAGACCCGGTGCGGCTCAATCGAGGGGACGGCGACGCGCTGGAAGGTCGGCTCGGGCGCGTGCGACCAGTCGTCATCGCCCGGAGCCTCACGGAACGAGACCTTCCAGGCGGCCTCGACGTCGTTGGTGTGCCAGAGCAATTCCAGTTGATTGTCCCCGGGGTTCGCTTCTTCGCCCCACTGCAAATAAGGCGCAGCGAGAAACGTGCCCTTCGCCACTGAGGACGTCTTCGGCTCGTCCGCTCGGAAAACCGGGTTCGTGGCGAGACCGATCGCGACCAGTAGGCAGGCCAGTCCGCAACGTGGTCTTCTCATCATCGCTCGTCTCAAAGGTCAAGTGATCCCGGGATGATCCCAAACGTTCGAGGAACTGGCAGGATAGCAGAGCGCGAGGTCGAGAGAAACCT
>JBDTIR010000090.1:0-4661 GCA_039936275.1 Isosphaeraceae bacterium
GCCCGCAAGGACCAGGTGGTCAAGGACTTGACCGACGGCGTCGCCTTTCTGTTCCGCAAGAACAAGATCACGCCTGTCTTCGGCGCGGCGAGGCTGGCGACGCCCGCCTCGGTCGTGGTCAAGCAGAACGACGGGAGCGAGGTCACACTCGACGCCAAGCACATTCTCCTGGCCACCGGCAGCGAGCCAATCGCCTTGCCGTTTCTGCCATTCGACGGCAAGAAGATCGTGGATTCGACCGGCGCGTTGAGCTTCGACCGCGTGCCCGAGCACCTCGTCGTCGTCGGCGGCGGTTATATCGGCCTGGAACTGGGTTCGGTCTGGCGACGTCTGGGGTCGAAGGTCACGGTCATCGAGTTCTTGCCTCGGATCACCCCGATGGTCGATATTGAGGTCGGCAACCTGCTGTTCAAGAGCCTGGCCAAGCAAGGGCTCGAGTTCCACCTCGAAACCAGGGTCACGGGGGCCAAGGTCCAGGGGGAAACCGTGACTGTCACGGCCGAGACCAAGGACGGCAAAGGGCTCTCAATCGACTGCGACCGCGTTCTGGTCAGCGTCGGCCGCAAGGCCCACATTGAGGGACTTGGCCTGGGCGAGGTCGGCGTCAAGTTCGATCCGAAGACCAACAAAGTTGCCACCGATAGCCAGTTCCGCACCAATCTGCCGACCGTTTCCGCCATCGGCGACCTGATCGACGGGCCAATGCTGGCCCACAAGGCCGAGGATGAAGGGGTCGCCTGCGCCGAGATCCTGGCGGGCAAGGCCGGCCACGTCAACTATGAGACGATCCCGAGCGTCGTCTACACCTGGCCAGAACTGGCCAGCGTCGGCATCACCGAGGAACAGGCCAAGGACCGGAAACTTGACTACCGGGTCGGTAAGTTCCCGTTCCTGGCCAACGGTCGGGCCAAGGCGATGGATGAATCCGAAGGGATCGTCAAGATCATCGCCGACGCCAAGACCGACCGCGTACTCGGCGTTCACATCATCGGACCCAGGGCCTCAGACCTGATCGCCGAGGCCGTGACCGTGATGGAATTCTCCGGCAGCGCCGAGGACATCGCCCGGACCTGCCACGCCCACCCCACCCTCTCCGAAGCCGTCCGCGAAGCCGCCCTGGCCGTGGACAAGCGAGCCATCCATACGTGATGCGTCCGAGTCTCTTTGACGTATTGCCCGAGGCAATACGTCAAAGGACTTTGGGGGTCCGAGATATTATCAGAAGTAGTTTACCCGTTGGGTGTTTCACCGGCGGTCATCGCAAGAGTCACCTAAACGATGAAGACCATTGACGTGCTTCAACTCCTTCGGGAACGGCCTGGGGTGATCTTAGGCCGGCCCTCTGCAAGGGTGTTGAGGGCGTTCCTTCTGGGGTTCGAATTTGCGCGGAAAGACGACGATCCCGAGATCTGGGACTTCTCGCGTGACTTCAATCTCTGGGTACGCGAGCGGTTCGACCTCTCCTCAACTCAAGACTGGGATAAGGTGATCGAATTTTTCAGTGCGACCGAGGCTGAGGAGTTAGCGCTTTTCTGGAAATTGATCGACGAATTTGTCACAAGCATTAATATTAAAAGCGATCAATAGATTATACACCTAGAGCCGGCTGTGCCTTTCATTCGAGGCTTTTTTGGGTCCGGGACGTCTGGCCAGCGCGATCAAGGAGGTGCCCTTGATCCCAAACCCTTGCCGGGTTCGCTGGTTCTCGATCGCGAAAGCCATCCTCAAGGCCGAAGAGATCGGCCAGGGGGGAACCTTGAGATAGCGCCGGTACGTTGCTTCGGGAGGTTCGCCTGGTCGGGACCGAGGCCGCGTCCGCTGCCGGCGGAGGACGTTAACCATCATCCCGCACCACCATCGGATCGACTCGATCTCAAGGCCGGTCCCCTCGAAGGCCGCCCGCAAGGTTTCCGGCGTGTAGCGTCGGCGATGCCCTTGAATCGCGTCGAATTCCGAGAACAAGTCGGGCAAGGCCGGCACGCTGACGATCAAGATGCCGCCAGGAGCGACCAGTTTGGCGAGCCTTGCTAGTGCCCCTTGATCATCATCAAGGTGCTCGATCACATCTAGCGCAAGCACCGCATCATAAGGTTGAACATGATTTGGTACGTCCCGGGTCAAGTCGGCCTCGATCAAGGTCCGCCCTTCCCGGTCCAGACGCTCCAAGGCTTGCCTGGAGACGTCGAGCCCATCGACTTGATACCGTTGGTGTTCGAGCCTTTCGAGCGTCACCCCCCAGCCGCAACCGGCGTCGAGCACCCTGGCCGGAGGATGGACGCCTTGTTGTTCGAGCAAGGCGATTGTCAAACGGGCGCGAGCTTGCCACCAAGGGTGTCGGCGGATCACCTCTTGAAGCTCAACCAGAATCGCCTCGGCCATTCCGTCATCGGCGACACCTCGCGACCAGGTCTGGATCATTGACTGAGGGCCGCCCAGCGCTCTTGATCCGGTTCGGCGTCCTGGCCTTGATTCAGAATCTGGCCCTTTTGGTCCCGAACGATGTAGGTCGGCCGCCCCTTGACCTCGACGAAGATCCGCCGGACGTACTCGCCCATGATCCCAAGACTGATGAGCTGGATCGAACCCATGACCAGAACGACCACGACCGTGCTCGCCCAGCCTCGCGGACTGGTGCCGTTGGTCAGGGCGTCGGCAAAGACCCAGGCCGTCAACAAGGCCGCCACCCCCGCCGAGACGATTCCAAGCTGCGTCACCAGATGCAGTGGATAACTGCTGAAGCTGATCAGGCCGTCCACCGCCAGATTTACCAACGCGAACACCGAATACTTGGACTGTCCCGCCTGCCTGCCGGCGCGTTCGTAGGCCAGGCCGGTCTGTCGGAAGCCGACGAACGTTCGCAAGCCCCGGACAAACCGTAAGCGCTCAGGCAAGTGAATGAGCACATCGACAACCTTGCGATCCATAAGGCAAAAATCGCCGCTGTCGAGCGGGATGTCCAGGTCACTGACGGCCCTCAAGATCCGGTAGAAGGCGGCGTACGCGAACCGTTTCCAGAGCGGTTCCTTGCGACCTTTCCGCACCGCGTAGACGACCTCGTACCCTTCTCGCCAGAGATTGACGAGCCTGGGCAGGACTTCGGGAGGGTCTTGCAAGTCGCCGTCCATGACGATGACCGCATGGCCTCGGGCGTGGTCGAGCCCGGCGCAGACGGCGGCTTGATGGCCGAAGTTGCGGCTCAAGGTGACGACGACAATGTGTGCGTCACGGTCGCGCAGCCTGGCGAGCAACTCGGGCGTTTCATCGACACTGCCGTCATCCACCAGGATGATTTCATAATCAAAGGCAAGAGATTCGAGCGTGAGCGTCAATCGTCGGTGCAGGTCGCCCAGGTTCTCCCGCTCATTAAAGAGCGGCACGACGACGCTGAGCATCGCTGCTTGGCCCTGGCCTCGTCCGTCCCTGGACGCCATTGCGTTCCTCCTTTGTTGGCGCTTCGACGCAAACACCGAGTCTGACAGCCGTTCAGATATGGATCGACTCGCCCAAGGCTTGCCCGGCGGCTTCCATGATTGCCTCGGAGTAGGTTGGGTGCGGATGCATCGCGTGCAGGATCTCTTCCTCGGTGGCCTCAAGCTTCTTGGCCATGACTAGCTCAGCGATCAGCTCGGTGACTTGCGAGCCGAGCAGGTGCGCGCCCAACAACTCGCCGTGCTTGGCGTCGAAGACCAGCTTGACGAACCCCTCGGTCTCGTTTGACGCCAAGGCTCGGCCGCTGGCGATGAACGGGAACCGGCCAATCCGCACCTCATGCCCGGCCTCAATGGCGGCGCGCTCAGTCAGGCCGACGGACGCGACGCCAGGATCCGTATAGGTACACCCTGGAATATTCGAATAATCGACCGGGCGGTCAGCGTGGCCGCAAAGCCGCTCAATGCAAGAGATGGCCTCATGGTGCGCCACGTGCGCCAGCCAAGGGGGGCCGATGACGTCGCCGACGGCGTAGACGTCCTTGATTGAGGTGGCGTAACCGTTCTTGGGGTCGGCCTTGATGTGCCCCTTGAACAGTTCCGGCTGGACTCCTTCGGCGAAGAGGCCCTCAACATTAGCCAGGACCCCGATGGCGACCAGCATCACGTCGGCCTCGACCGACTTCGGCCCCCGGGCCGTCTCAACCTCGGCCTTGACGCCGTTGGGGCCGCTGTCAACCTTGGTGAGTTTTGCCTTGGTCAAGATTTCGATTCCACGCTTGACAAGGCTCTTCTGGAGGCCCGCGGAGATTTCTTCATCCTCGCTGGGCAAGATTCGGTCGAGCAGTTCCACGACCGTAACCTTGGTGCCCAGGGCATTGTAGAAATAGCCGAATTCGAGGCCGATCGGCCCGCCGCCGACGATCAAGATTGACTTTGGTTGCGCTTCCGGGCTCATCGCCTCCTTGTAGGAGATGATGGTCTTGCCATTGAAATCGGCCCCTGGAAGCGGTCGAGGACGGACGCCGGTGGCCACCAGGATCGACTCGGCGGTGATCTTCTCATCGCCGACCTGGACCGTGTTGGGCGCGACGACCTTGGCCGTGCCTGCCTTGTGACTGACCTTGTACTTGCGGAAGAGGCCCTCGATCCCCTTGTTCAGGCGGCCGGCGACGGCCCGGCTGCGGGCGATCATCTGGGCGAAGTTCCAACTTGCCTGGCCCGTGAACCCGA
>JBDTIR010000091.1:0-3912 GCA_039936275.1 Isosphaeraceae bacterium
CGTTCGACGGCCTATTATGACCTCTGGCTCGACGGCGAGAAAATCACGAACCCGTTCTTGCCTCCGGCGGGTCCGGTCGTGCTCCCCTCGCCAGACGACGACCCGGTTGAACCGATCTACGGTAGCTCCTACCTTCCTCGCAAGTTCAAAACCGCGTTCGGGTTCGCGTTTGATAATTGCACGGATATTCATGCGAACGACCTCGGTTTGCTGGCGGTGGTCGAGGACGGGGAGCTGATCGGCTATAACGTGCTGGTTGGCGGAGGGATGGGAACGACGCCGAGCGCCGGCAAGACGTTTCCGTTTCTGGCGGTGCCTCTGACGTTCGTCGAGCGAGCAGACGTGCTCAAAATCGGCGAGGCGGTCATCAAGGCCTTCCGCGATCACGGCAATCGCTCCGACCGCAAGCAGGCCAGGCTCAAGTACGTGATCACCGAGATGGGCCTGCCGGCGTTCAAGATGTTGGTTGAAGGCTATTTCGGCTCCCCCTTGCCCGAGCCTCACGACAATCCGATTCTCGACGTTCACGATCATCTCGGCTGGGCTGAACAAGGAGACGGCAAGCTCTCGCTGGGCATTCCGGTCGAGAACGGCCGGATCAAGGACGCCGGACCCTTGCGACTGGCGACCGGCTTGCGGACCCTTTTCGAGACCTATCGAACCCCGGCGCGATTAACCTGCCAGCAATCGATCTTGCTGATCGACCTGGAACCGGCCTGGAAAGACGCGATCGAGACCTTGCTCGAAACCCACGGGATCGCGAGCGTGGAACGAACTTCGACCGTCAGACGATGGTCGATGGCCTGCCCTGCTCTGCCAACCTGCGGCCTGGCCGTGACTGAGGCCGAGCGCGCCTTGCCGACGATCATGGACGACCTGGAACCTGCTCTGGAACGCCTCGGTCTGGCCGATGAGCGGTTTACCGTGCGAATGACCGGCTGCCCCAACGGCTGCGCCCGACCTTATAATTCCGACGTTGGTCTGGTCGGCCGCTCGGCCACCCGCAACGACGACGGAACCCCCGGCCCGGGCGCCTACACGATCTTCCTGGGCGGCAGCACCCTGGGCGACCGGCTCAACCAGATCTACAAGGACTACGTGCCGATGGATCAGGTCGTCAATGAACTCGTCCCCTTGCTCGAACGATTCAAGGGGGAGCGCTTCTTTGGTGAACCCTTCGGCGACTTCTGCCACCGGATCGGCGTTGAAAACCTGGCTGCCGAGCCCGTATCGAACCTGGCTTGAGACGGTCCCTTGAATCGGAACCGAGTTCGCCGCCGAGGTTCGAAACACACAAATGGTCGGAACGCTCATGCCGATGCCGGACTTCGACGATCTCTATCAGCCGCCCGAGGCGATGCCGGAACCTTCGGGCCCCTTGCCGACAGACCCGGGGCTCTTCCTTCGTTGGGAAAAGCTGCGGGTCTTTTACAACCTGATCCTGACGGCGGTCGTCTTGCTCGTCTGGGCCGCGTGGTTCCGGGCGATGATACCGATTGAAGAACTCTTGTTCGCGTCGGTGCTTGGCGCCTTGGGGGCCAATGTCTGCTACTGCGCCGGCCCCGTGGCGAACGCCTACGCCTACTGGCTGGGCTGGCGGCATCCGGCCGTGACGGTCGTTTTATTCGTCGCCGGGACCGGGCTGTCGGTTCTGGCGGCCGTCGTATCCGTCGCCGGCATCGCGGGCGGCTTCCTGCCTTGATCGAAACCCGTTCCCGGTTCTGCTCGACGCCGAATTTATCCAGATGAAAAAGGGCAGGGGTCGCGGCCTCGAAGGTGTTGGACCTTGAGAACACGACCCGAGTCTTGCCCGATCAGTCGAGAGGCTCAGGAACCCCTCACAAATGGGGAGTTACTTGCCTGCGTCCTTGATCTTCTGACCCGCTTCCTTGACCTTCTCGCCGGCATCGTGCGCGGCCTGTTTGGTCGCATCAACCGCTTTCTCGGTTGCGTGCTTCGCCTTATCGGCGGCGTCGTCGATCCCGTCCTTGATTTTATCCTTGGTGTCTGACATGGAAGTGGCTCCCATCGAATAAAGGTTTGAGTGGCTCGAAATTCAGATTACGAGACGCAACGGGGGTTTCTCGCACTTAGCGTACCAATGAGGCGCGAGTCGGAATCCTCTTATGAAAACAATATATTGAAATTATTGGACGTGTTTAATTGGCGATTTGGCCAAACTTGATTTTCCCCAGAGTCCGTATCTTCGCGAGGTTTCCTGCCGGTCGAGAGGGAAGTCCACGAGGCTCAAGACCTGGCGCGTGGTTTGCTCACAAGGATCGGCTCGACAGGGAATCGGATTCCGATCCAATGAGTTCAGATCATTGAGGGACTGAGTTATGATGACGAAGAGACAGCTCGGAATGACGTCCGCCGTGCTCGGTGCGATCTTGGTGGGTGGGACGCTCGCCGCTCAGCAACCGCCGCCTCCGCCCGGTAGTGGGACAGGTGAGCGGGTCGGCGCGAAGGTGGACAGCGCCGTGCAGTCAATCAAGCGAGGGGCGCGCGACCTTGCCGAGAACATTCGCGAAGGGTTCGCCCGCACCAAGGAATCGGTCCACCACATGGGCGTTGAGTCGCGGGTTTACGGCCGACTGCACTGGGACAAGGCCCTGACCAACGCGGAGATCGAGGTCAACGCCAAGAACGACGGGATCGTGATCTTGCGCGGGGCGGTGCCCGACCTGACGGCCAAGGCCAAGGCGGTCGCTCTGACCCGTGACACGGTCGGCGTCATCAGCGTGGAAGACCTGTTGACGATCGGCCCGGTGCATGAAACCACAACCACGACCACGACCGAAACAATAAGAGACGGCAAGACGATCCGGCAAAAAACCCAGCAGAAGACGGCGACGCCCCGCCCTTGACCGTCCCAATGATCGATTCATGACCACCAGAAACACCAACGGGCCGTCCGCCTCCTTTTTTCAATGAAAAGAGGGCGGGCGGCCCGCATTCGTTCGGGCGTTGACCAGTGTTTTGGTTTAGCCGACGATCGTGCTGACGACCTGGGCCAGGTCGCGACCGGCGTCGGTCAAATAGTAATAATTGTGCTTGCCTGAGCGTCTGGGCTCGATCAGGCGGCCGTGGCGCAAGAGCGCCAGGTGGTGGCTTACCGCCGGCTGGCTCTGGGTGCCAAGGTCGGCGCAAAGTTCCGAGACGTTCCGCTCCTTCTCCGTCAAGAGCATCAGGACCTGAAGCCGGGTTGGGTCTGAGACCTGCTTGAGCAGGTCGGCGGCCTGGCGGATCTCGGCGGAAGGACGCACCTGCTGCGCGGCTTTGGTTTTCGACTTCGACGTGGTGGCGGCCATGGAACTCCTCGAATGCCTTGGTGTGATCGTCCAGCCTGGACGGGGGTAAGTGCGTCGCTCGAACTGCGCAGGTCGAGTCGCACTCTCATACGATAATATACGTCTCTTAATCCGACGTCAAGCCTGAGCCCGTTCAGATCTCTGTCCGATCGTGCCAATCCTCTTGTTTTTGGAATCAACGCCTCGCCAAAGTATCCCGTGTGCAAACTGTCACGCGACGCCCTCCTCTGGCGTAGTCTTTCTCGACGCCGATCGTGGACCCGTTTTATCACGCGACGGCTCTCGACATTATCTTAGATCTTTTGTACAGTATCTCCACCGAGGAATGGGCTCGGGACGAGACGACGCATCGTTGAGAATGGAGGCTGCCAATGCTGGTCTTGACCCGGAAAGTCGGCGAACGAATCATGATCGGCGATGGGATCGTGGTGACCGTTGTGAGGCTCCATGGCGACACCATCCGCCTGGGAATCGACGCCCCCGCGAATGTCCCGATCCATCGTGAGGAAGTCGCCCGGCGGCTGCGTGAGTCATCAAGCTCCAACCCGGCAACAACCGAGGCGTGTTCCCTTTGTGCGACGGACGGACCCGAAGGGCATTG
>JBDTIR010000092.1:0-2790 GCA_039936275.1 Isosphaeraceae bacterium
TGTAGGTCGGTCACCTCAGCCGCTCTCGATTTTTGAGATTGCGACCGAGACCACCGCCCACCTGTCAGGTTCTAGGATGATGCAATCCTCCCGTTCCTTGATAAAGGGGAGTCGCTCCGAGCCCGAATTCACCATCAAACCCCAGATTCTCAACCAAAATCCGGAGCGCTCACCCGGTTCGAGGTGAGCGCGAGCCGGACCAAATGAACCCCTCCCTGCGTTTCCTTCCCGCCTCTCAAATCCGCAACCGAGCCGCGTTGCAAGATCAATTCCTACCGATACTCCGAAAAATCCTCACACTCGGGCCGGGCCCTGTTCGATAACAACATCACGAATCCGATCATCGACAGCCAAATCTCGGCTGTTCAAGTGACCGGACTGATCGCGACCAGGAGTGGTCGTGGCGCCCAAAGATCGGTGGGGCCGGACTTCCCCCGATTCCAGCGCGCAACGTCTCAAGGAGGGGAACTCACCATGACCCGATCCGCGCGGCATCCCGGCCCGCTGACCCCGCGCTGGGTTCGCGGCCTGCTGACGGGTGCCTTATTCGCCTATCTGTGCATGGGGACGGTCGGCTGCGGCCTGTCCTACGTCTTTCGCAGTATCTCGCCGCTGCACCCGACCGGCTGGTCGTTTGCCTGGCCGATCTTGCCCTCGCAGTCGCAACGCATCGAGCACGACATGGCCGCCGAGGAACGCGACCGTGTGCCGATCCTCGACCCGGTTCCTGGCGAATTCGCCCCCCCGTCCTGCCTCGATCCGCCCAGCGAAGCCGAAGTCTGGGACAAGGTCCCCAAGTTCAAGAACGGAAGTCCTCCTTTCTACGAAGTCCAGCGCAATAATGCGCGGTTCTTGATCGAGAAGATCGGCGACAAGACCGACCCTTGCAAGATTTACCCCTTGGCCGGACCTTGCCAGCTCATTCATTGTCACTACAAATGCACCGTGTACTTCGACGAGCTGTACTGGTCTGACTATCCGATCCCGTTCCACCACCGGACCCCCCGCGTCGAGGTCGTCTACATCGATAAAGACTACCTCCGCCGCTGCGGCGGCCCGCCCGTCGCCACCTCGCCTTGATCGAGGCCTCAACGGCTCCATACCCAACCGCCCCGCGCCGTCGGCCACCCAAGGCCGCTCAGCGCGGGGCGGTGGCGTTGAGCCGCCCGTCGCGATTCAACGTGGAAAGTCTGGTTCCGATCGCGATCTCAGATTCAAGGTCTTGAACCTGAAATCTTGAATCCCCGTTATTTCAGTTTCTCCTTGCCGAAGAACGGAAAGAGCCGCTTCAGCTCCTCCTTACTTGGCTGGGCGCCATACTCACAGACTTCAAACGCCTCGGCGTGTTTGACGGCCTTGCCCGACTCCTCGCCCAGCAGGTCTACCAGTTTCGTCCGGTATTTCTTGGCGATCTGGCCCCAGCGAGACTCGGCCCGCGCGCGGGTCCACTCCAGGCGCTCGGCCTTCCCTTTGGGAACCTCGTCGAGATAGCCGAACAGCCAGGGGTTCCACTCATAGAACTGAGACTCAAGCGCGTCAACCGCCGCGACTTTCTTGTCAAAAACCGAATCAATCGGCACGACCACGTCGGGCTCGAACGGGTTGGGCTTCTGAAAATTGTCCTCAGTATAGAGGAACACCGGATTCTTGCGCAAGGCGGGCACGTCTGGACAAAAACTCGGCACGATCACCATGAACGCGGCGTCCTGCACCAGAATGCCGGTATAACGATGATCAGGGTGATAGTCGTTGGGCCTGGGGGCGATCACGACGTCGGCTTTCCAATCACGGATCAAACGAGTGATTGTCCGGCGATTTTCCAGGGTCGGCATCAACTCGCCGTCATGAATATCAAGGACCTCGGTCGTGATGCCGAGAATCTTGGCGCACGCCTGGACCTCGGCCGATCGGCGGCGGGCGAGGATCGCGCCGGCCTGTTCATGGTGGCCGATGTCGCCGTTGGTCGTGCTGACGAACTTGACCTTGTGGCCCAGTTCCGCCCAACGCGCCGCCGTGCCGCCGACGTCCAGCTCGCAGTCGTCGGGGTGGGCGCCGAAGGCGATAATCCGGAGCCTGCCGTCGGCGTCCGCGGCCCTGGCGACGTCGCCAGACGCCGCCAACGCGAACAAGGCTATCGAAACCAGAATCAAGCGTGCAAATCTTGGCATGGCGACAGACTCTCCGTTATCTTGAGCCTCAAGGTTCGGAACCAGCCCCCATTCTCAACCAACAACACGGCCCGCGTCGAAGAAATTTCGCCAATAGTCAAGAAATGCAGACGAAGCGGCCCGGCGCATCTCCTTCAGACAGGGCTTTGACCAAGAAATTGCCAATTGGCCCGCGCGCCGGTTTTTCGTTTGAAGAGTGGCTCCAGGTTGGGTATCGTTGACTGTGATCGAGCGTTCAACCAGGAACCTACCACACGAGGGCCAATTCCGGCGGCACGACACTATCTGGCCCTTTTCGAATCGATCCAAACAGGAACTTCCGTCGTGAGCCGAGCCCTCGCCGCGTTCTTGATTCTCATGGGATTGAACGCTTACGCCGACGAGCCACCCTTGCCCGGGTTCCCGCCCAAAGAGCCAGGTGAAGCGCTCAAGACGTTCAAGACGCTCGGCGGCTTCCAGATGGACCTCCTCGCCGCCGAACCCCTGGTCATTGACCCGGTGGCGGCGGCTTATGACGAGGACGGCCGACTCTACATCGTCGAGATGACCGATTATCCCTACACCGATCCGAAGAACGACAAAGCCTTCGTTGACAATACCGACGACCCCCCAATCGGCCGCG
>JBDTIR010000093.1:0-3113 GCA_039936275.1 Isosphaeraceae bacterium
GGTCATGGTCCAGTTCGCCCTCTTTCTCCTGATCGGCGTCGGCCTCTACGTGTTCGACCAGGCCTATCCAACAGGCGTCGCGGTCTTGCCCGACAAGGCGTTCGCCGCGTTCATCATCCGCAACTTGCCGACCGGCGTCGTCGGCCTGGTGATCGCGGCGATCTTCTCGGCCGCGATGAGCACGCTCTCAGGCTCGCTCAACGCCTCAGCCTCGACCACGGTCAACGACCTCTACCGCCCACTCCACCCCGACGCCGACGAACGCCACCTGCTCCGCCTATCCAAAATCTTGACCGCCGTCTGGGGCCTGGCGCAAATGGCCGTGGCATTCGGAGCGACCCGCTTGCGCGGGACCGTGGTCGAGAATGCCCTGGCGATCGCCTCGTTCACCACCGGGATCGTGCTCGGCCTGTTCCTGCTCGGCGTCCTGACCCGCCGGGTCGGCCAGACTTCGGCGCTCGTGGGCCTGCTGGCTGGACTCGCGGCGGTCTCGGCCGTGAAGTTCGGTACCGAGATCGCCTGGCCCTGGTACGCCCTGATCGGCTCGTCCACCGTGTTCGCCGTCGGCCTCCTGGCCAGCCTGATCCTCCCTGCACCTTCGACAAAACCCGCGATGACCGAGGACGTCAACACGTTATGAAACCGTTATTTGCTTCACCCTTGATCGTGTTACTGACCCTGCCGACCCTGGTAAACGCTGCCCTGCCCGACGCCAAACCCGATGCGGTCGGCATGTCTTCGGAACGTCTGGAACGCATTGGCGAGGCGGTGAGTCGCGCCGTCGAGGCGAAAACGGTCCCGGGCGCCGTCGTCCTGGTCGGCCGTCGGGGCAAGGTCGCCTACGTCAAGGCGGTCGGCCAGCGCGCCGTGAAACCAGAGGCCGAGGCGATGACCCGCGACACGGTCTTCGACATGGCCTCGCTGACCAAACCCCTGGCGACGGCCACCTCGATCATGATCTTGATCGAGCGCGGTCAACTGCGGATCAGCGACCAGCTCGGCGAGGTCTTGCCTGAGTTTGACAATCACGGCAAAGGAGAGATCACCGTCGAGCAACTGCTCCGCCACCGCTCCGGCCTGATCGCCGACAACGCGATCTCCGACTACGCCGACGGTCCCGACACAGCCTGGGAACGACTCGCCAACCTCGGCCTCGTCCACAAGCCTGACGAGAAATTCCTGTACAGCGACGTCAATTTCCTGATCCTCGGCCGGATCGTCGCGAAACTCTCTGGCCAATCACTCGACCAGTTCGCAACCGAGAACATTTACAAGAAATTACACCTGAAATCAACAGGTTTCTTCTCGAACCAAGGGGACGTCAAGACCGATCCAACGATCATCACCCGCACTGCGCCAACGGAGAAGGACGGCGAAACGATGCTGCGCTGCGTCGTTCACGACCCCCGCTCTCGCGCCCTCGGCGGCGTCACCGGGCACGCCGGCCTGTTCAGCACGGCCGACGACGTGGCGGTTCTTGCACAAATGTTTCTGGATGGAGGTCGCGGTCTTGACGGCGAACGGATTCTCGCCCCCTTGACGGTGCGGGCCATGACCAGTCCCGGCGACACGCCGCCAGGTCAACTACGCGGCCTGGGCTGGGACGTCGCAACCGGCTTCAGCTCGCTTCGCGGCGCCCTGTTCGGCCCGACCGGCTTCGGGCACACCGGCTTCACCGGCACAAGCCTGTGGATCGATCCGGAAACCCAGACGTTCGTCATTCTTCTGACCAGTCGCCTTCACCCAGACGGCGAGGGACGTTCGCCGATCGCCCTCCGCAGGGAGGTCGCCACTCTGGCCGCCGCCGCGATCACCGACGCCAACCCAGCGCCAAAACCCGCGAAGACCACCGCTAACGAGCCCGTCGCCTGTGGCATCGACGTTTTGGTGAGCAAACAGTTCGCAGGTCTCAAGGGGAAGCGCGTCGGCCTGGTGACGAACCACACCGGACGGACCCGCGATGGCCATTCCACGATTGACGTCTTGTTCAAGGCGCCCGACGTCAAGCTCGTCGCGCTGTTCAGCCCCGAGCACGGTATCCGAGGCGCGGTCGATAAACCGGTGGCCGACGCCAAGGACGACGCTACTGGCCTGAATATATTCAGCCTCTACGGCAAGACTCGAAAACCATCGCCCGAGAGCCTCAAGGGCATCGACGTCCTGGTTTATGACATTCAAGATATCGGCGCGCGATTCTACACCTATATCAGCACGCTTGGTCTTGTCCTGGAAGCGGCGAAGGAGCAAGGGATCGCGGTGATGGTGCTTGATCGGCCCAATCCGATCGGCGGCGTCGTCGTGGCTGGTCCGGTACGCGACGAGGCCCTGGGTTCGTTCGTCGCCTTCCATCCCTTGCCCGTCCGCCACGGCATGACGGTCGGCGAACTGGCCGGTTTGTTCAATACCGAACGCTCGATCGGCGCCAATTTGACCGTGATCCCGTGCGAAGGTTGGAAGCGCAATGCTATGTACGACCAGACGGGTTTACTCTGGGTGAATCCGTCGCCCAACATGCGCAGTCTGACCGAAGCCTTGCTTTATCCAGGGGTCGCCCTGCTGGAGTTCACGAACCTGGCGACCGGCAGGGGAACCGACATGCCGTTCGAGCGGCTAGGCGCCCCTTGGATCGAACCTCGCGCATTCGCCCTCGCCTTGAATGATCAGGGCTTGCCCGGCGTGCAGTTCGTGCCGATCCGGTTTACGCCCAATGAGCGGCAGTACGCAGGCCAGGAGTGCGGAGGCGTGCAGATCCTCTTGACCGACTGGTCGCGGTTCGACCCAATCGACCTTGGCCTGACCCTGGCCGTCGTCTTGCGACACCTCTACAACGACCAGTGGAAGCCCGAGGGGTTGCTCCGCATGCTCGTCGATCAGCCCACGTATGACGGCCTGCTGGCCGGCGGCGACCTGGCCGCTCTCCGCCCGCTCTGGAAGAAGGAACTGGACGAGTTCCTTGATGTCCGCACCAAGTACCTGCTTTACAAGTAGGCATCAAACCCCTTGTTTTGTATTTTTAGGAGATAAATCATGATGATAGGATTGGTCAACGTGCTCTCGATCTGCCTCGCCGCTGGAGCCGCGCCCGAGCAAGCGCCGACGGTCGAGGTGATCGC
>JBDTIR010000094.1:0-7126 GCA_039936275.1 Isosphaeraceae bacterium
GCAGTCCAACGTGATCGCGACCTTCGACCAGCCGACCGACGTCTTGACCGACCCGTCGGCCGACGGGGCGCTCGCCTTCCGGACCGGTTCGGTCTGGAACAACCTGAAGGTGCTGAGCCGGACCTTGCAACTGGTCCCCTCGACCACCAACGGTGGTCGAACCACGGCGCAGGCCCAGAACATCGTCACCGCGGCCCCGGTCCCCGAGCCCGCCTCGGTCCTGATCTTCCTCTCGGCCGTCGCCGGCCTGGCCTTCCGCCACCGCGCCCGAGGCCGTGCCTTGAAGGCCCTGGCCTGACCCACGCCGTTGGCCCTTGGCCAACGCCTTGGGAACCCAAAATTTGGATTGACGAAAGTCGCCCCGTTTTTCCGCAAAGGGAAACGGGGCGACTTCTCGTTTGTACGTCGATTGATCGTGATCATCGCGGCCCTGGGGCTTGCCGAGTTGGTTGTCGAGAGGGGATCATGGAGAAGAGACGCCCGGCGCGGCGTTAGGTGTCGCCTAAGTGATAAGGAAGGGCGGCGATCGCTTTGGCCTGAACGGCTTGAGAGAGGGCGAGGCCGCAATGAACTCAGGGCCTTTGGAATTGATGGCGCAGGCAAGGGCCGGTCAGACCGACGCCCTGGGTGAACTCTGCGACCTCTACCGAAACTATCTGCGTATGGTGGTCCGCACCGGCCTGGGTCCTCGACTCCGCGAGCGGGTCGAACTGTCCGACGTGGTGCAGGAGGCCCTGGTGGAAGTGGTCAAGCAGTTCCCTCAGTTCACCGGCCAGAACGAGGCGGCCTTGGTTGGCTGGTTGCGCCGCCTGGTCGGTCAGAAGCTGGCCGACCTGGGTCGATATCACAGCAGGGCCAAGCGAGCCGGGCAGGGTTCGGCCTTGCCCCTGGACGCGCCCTTTGGCGGCGGAGACGCGGCCGAAGTTGCCGGAGCCCCTGGCGGCCGGTTACTCGATATGCTGGCCCTCTCGCAAACCAGCCCCAGCGAGGCGGCCAGCCGCCGTGAACTGATCGTGCTTTTGGCCGACGCCCTGGCCGATTTGCCCGAGGCCGAAGCGGAGGTTCTCTGGCTTTATCATGCTGACGGCCTATCGTTCGAGACGATTGGCGAGCGGCTCGGTCTGGGCCGCAAGGCTGTCCGAGGGCTCTGGGCCCGGGGCTTGAAGGGCTTGCGCCGCCAGCTCGAAGGACCGCCTGGAGGAAACCTGACGTATCCCGGCCCTTGACAGGAGTTACGCAAAGTCGGCGGCGCGATCCCATTCGTAGGGCGTGTGCAAACACGTTCTTCGATTCCCGGACGGCGTGGTTCACACGCTCTATTAAAAGGTCATAAAACCGTCCTGCCTGTTCCTCCCACGGTGTACCGATGATCCGACCCACGGAGATCGAACAGTCCGAGCGTGACGAGCGGCTGGGTGAGGCCATCGAAACCTACCTGGGCCTCGCCGAAGGGGGGCACGCGCCCGACCCCGAGACGTTCGCCAACGACTACCCCGACCTGTCCGAGGAGCTGCGTGAAGCCTTACAAGGCCTGGCCCTGGTGCAAGGGCTGGTCGGCGCTTCGGGAGACGGCAGCCGTCGGCTTGAGGCCGGGCGACGGGTGGCCGGCTACCGGATCGTCCGAGAGCTGGGCAGGGGGGGGATGGGGGTGGTCTATGAGGCGGTTCACGTGGACCTGGACCGGCCCGTCGCCCTGAAAGTCCTGGGTGCGCACGCCGCGCCCGATTCGAGCAGCCGCAGGCGGTTCCTCAACGAGGCGAAGACGGCCGCCGCCCTGCACCATACGCATATCGTGCCGGTCTTTGACGTCGGTCAGGTGGGCGGACTCTGCTACTACGCCATGCAGCGGATCGAAGGCAGCGGGCTTGACTGCGTCTTGAAGTCGCTACGGCGAGGCCGGACGACCGCCGCCGGCTCGACCAGTGGCAAGCCGTCGTCAGCCGCTTCGGGTTCGGGAACGACCAGCCTAATACCAGCGCCCTTGACGGCGGCGTTGACTAATTCCGGCTTGGCCGAAACGGGATCGTGGGGAACCAGCCGGGGCTCGCTCACGACGCGAGAGCCCCACCATGTCGACGAGCCGCCGCCGTTTGAGCCGCCGCGTGGACCGAGTTATTACCGCTGGGTCGCCCGCGTCGGCCGGCAAGCGGCCGAAGCCCTGGCGCATGCGCATCGCAGAGGGGTAATCCACCGCGATATCAAGCCGTCGAACCTCCTGGTCGATGCCCGTGGCACGATCTGGGTGGCCGACTTCGGCCTGGCCAGGCGCCTGACCGATCCCTCCATGACCCAGACCGAGAGCGCCCTCGGCACCCCCCGCTACATGAGCCCCGAGCAGGCCGGCGCTCAGCCAATCGACGGCCGAACCGACATTTACAGCTTGGGGGCAACCCTCTACGAACTCTTGGCCTTGCGCCCGCCGTTCGACGGTCGCACCTCGGCCGAGCTGGCCAGGCAGATCAGCGAGCGGGAAGCGGTCTCGCCGCGCCGGTTTGATCCTCGCCTGCCACGCGATCTGGAGACGATCGTCCTGAAGGCGATGGCCAAGCGGTCGCCGGATCGTTACGAGACGGCCGCCGCCCTGGCCGACGATCTGGAGCGGTTCCTCAAGCATGAACCCGTCCGGGCGCGTCGGATCGGCCCTTTGGGGCGGGCCTGGCGGTTCGCCAGGCGGCATCCGAGCCTGACGGCGGTCTCGGCCGTGGCGACCGTCGTCGTGCTCAGCACTGCGGCCGTCGCCTATGTGCGCGTGGTGCAGGAGCGCGACCGGGCCCTGTCGGCCGAAGTCAAGGCGCAGGGGGCGAAGGTCCAGGCCGAGATGGCGAACCTCAAGACCCAGGCCGCGATGCGCCAGCTCTTGCTCAGTCAGGCGGCCCTGGTCCGGGCCTCGACGGTGCCGAACCGTCGCGAGCGCGGCCTGTCCCTGGTCGCGCAGGCGGCGCGTTCGGGGCCCGACGCCGCCTTGCGCGCTCAGTTGCGTGATGAGGCGGTCCAGTTCCTGGCCCTGCGCGACATTGAGGCTCGGGGTGAGTTCGCCCTTGGCAAGACCTGGGGGATCGCCTTCGGCGCCGAGGGGAAACGGCTCGCGGCGGTCTCGGCCGACGGCCTGGAATTTCACCTCTGGGACGTTGAAGAGCACGAGCCGGTCCCCGCGCATCCGCTTCGTTCCAGCACGGCCGGCCCCGAGACGGAAAGTCCTGTGCCGCACTTCCCACTGGGCGGTTCTCGGCTGGGGGCGGGGATCGCGTCGGCTGGGCCGGTCCTGGCCGTCGTCCGGCCCGACGGTCCAGGAGTTCGCCTCTTCGACGCGACCACCGGCAACCATCTGCGCGACGTCCTGGAGACGGTCGAACATCCGATCGTCTCGCTTTACGCCACGACCGACGGTCGCCGCCTGATCACGGTCGAGCGGATCGATAATCCGGAACGCGGGCCGGACGGCTCCCAGGTTCATCTCTGGGAGTCTCGGGAGCAGGGCGCGCAACCCCTGGCGACCCTGGGCGGTTCTCGGCCGGAGAACCTGGGGCGCAGCCCTTCGTTCCCCTTGGTCTCGGTCGGGCCGGACAATACGATGATCGCCACGGCCTGGATGGGGGCGAAGGAGGTCACGCTCTGGTCGACCGAGGACGGCCGCCCCCTGGGCACGATCGCCACCCCCGTGGCGGCCACGGCCCTGGCCCTGGGCCCCGAAGGACAACTGGCCGTCGCCGGTGGCGGCACGATCAGCCTTTGGCAGGCCGGCACGGGTCAACCCTTGCCCGGCCTGAGCCAACACCAGGGGTTCGTCAGGGCGATGCGCTTCAGCCCTGATCGGGGCTCGCTTCTGGCGGTCGCCGGGTTCGGCTCGGGGGTCGAGGTCTGGGACGTGGGCTCGGGGACTCTGGCCGCCGCCTTGAAGACGCCCGACGTGGTGCAAGACCTGGACTTTGCCCCCGGCGGCCCGAGCGGCGACCGCCTCTTGGTGGCCGCCTCAGGCGCATCGGCCTCGGCCTGGGCAGTTGTCGAGCCCGCGGTCCGGAATCGGGCCTCCGGGTTCGAGCGCGGCCCCTCAGCTCTGGCGTTCGGCCCCGGCAGCCTGCTGGCCCTGGTCTCCAGAACCAGCGCCAACGCCTCGGAAGTCCGGCTCTGGAACACCGACCATTGCCCGACGACCACTCAGACCCGAGACGAATCGCGCTCAAGCACCGTGGAGTTCGACGGCCAAGGGCGACTTGGCATCATCGACGCCGAGTCGATCCGCTGGTTCCAGCCGCCCGGGCTTGAACCCGTCGCCCAGGTCGAACTGCCCAGGATCCAGAGACCGGAGTTCTGGACCGGACCTCGAGGGTTCATCCAATCGGTCGCCCGGTCGGCCGACGGCCGGACCCTGGTTCTGGCCCGCGCCTCGGAACTCTTCCTCTGGCGCGCGGCCGATCCCGATCAGGTTCGCCCGCTCCGGCTCCCTGAGCAACCAAGGACCCGGAGCGGTCGGCCGTCGATCTGGCGCGATTTGGCCCTCGCCCCGGCCGGCGACCGCCTCTATCTGGTCGGGTCTGATCGCCACGTCCACGCCTGGGCGATCGCGGGGGACCGCGCCCGGGATCTGGACTGGACCGGCCTGGACATTGAGGTCGGCCGGTCGCCTGAAGGCCGGGCCTTGGTCTTGAGCCCCGACGGGACCACCCTCGCCCTGGCCGACCGTCCGGGCAACGTCGTCCTGATCGACACGTCGCGGGGGACCATCCGCCGCCGCCTGCCTCGCTCCGACGGCGACGATCCGGCTGGCACGCTGGCCTTCTCGCCCAGGGGCGACGAGCTGGCCGTCGGCACCCGCCAAGGGGTGGTCCACCTTTGGTCGCTCGACGCCGACAGCCGGGCAATCCCTTTGGTCCGCCTTCCCGGCCACCGAGGTGCCGTGACGACTCTGGCCTACAGCGTTCGGGGCGACCGCCTGGCCGCTGGCGGCGAGGACAAGACCGTCGACGTCTGGTCCCTGGACCGCGTCCGCCGCCAGCTCCAGACGCTGGGGCTCGGCTGGTAAGCCGCTCGCGGCGACGCGCTGAACGTCGGCCCGGGACCGCACAAAGGGAACCGTGGAAATTCCCGATCGGGTCGTCTTGTCGGGCGTGTGCGGCACGCCGTTCGGAACGCGAAGACAAATCGAAGGCGGCGTGCTCCACACGCCCTACCAATGGGTCTGCATCTGATCTTGGAGGGCGTATGAAATCCGACGTCCGGGTCGTGAAGACGGCCTGCTTGATCCACCCGACATGACCGACCGCACCGTCTTGGGATTGATTCAAATTAATATAATGTGGTATTAGCTGATCTTCTGAATTCTCATTAGCCGATCGTGAAAATGATTAATTGAATGTATCCAATCGCGACGAAATTGTTGATTTGGGGCGTTCTAGCTGGTAAGATGGGTTGTGGTGCGAGAGACGGTCAAGGCCGACCGCTGTCGAAGGCGAAGCCGGGGGGAAATGGGTCTCATCGCGTTGTCGACCCCGATCAGGCTGAGCTTGACTTCTTCGCCACATCTGGAGAAATAACGGTCTCCGTCCGCACAGGGGCCATCGTCGGTTCCTGGACCGACGATGGCGAGGGCTCCGTCCATGCCCCGACGTTCGCTGTTCGCGCTGATGCTTGTCCCTTGGCTCGCGCTCTTCGGCACCCTTCCGGCATCCGCCCGGGGAAGTGAACCGGAGACGGCCTATCCGCATAAAGGGTTTACATCCGAGGAGTTCGGTCAGGGCGCGCGGTCGTACTGGCTGTTCGAACCTGACGGACCGAAGCCAGCCAAAGCACCGGTGGTCGTGTTCCATCACGGCTGGCTGGCGGTCAACCCGGGGCTCTACGGGGCCTGGATCGAACATCTGACCCGGAGCGGCCTGGTGGTCATCTTCCCGAGGTATCAGGCCGACTGGGCGACCCGGCCCGTGGAATTTTTGCCCAACGCGGTCGAGGCCGTGCGGGCGGCCTTTGACGTCCTTGACGGCGCCCCCGGGCGAGTCCGGCCCGATCGGGAGCGATTCGCCTTGATTGGCCATTCAGCCGGCGGCAACCTCTCGGCGCAGATGGCGGCCGTCGCGGCTGAGGAAGGGTTGCCAAGGCCGAAGGCGGTCGTCTCCATCTTTCCTGGCGAGGTCGTGGCCCAGCATGAGCCGAGCTTTGGCCGCATTCCGGCCGAGACCCTGCTGGTCGTCGCCGCGGCCGAGCAAGACGTCGTTGTCGGCGATGCACGCGCCCGGCAAATCTACGCGGAGGCCACGGCCATTCCGTTGTCGCGCAAGAAGTACGTGCTTTATCGGAGCGATCGCCACACCGCGCCCGCTTTGGTGGCTGATCACTTCGCGCCCTCAGCCATGCTGACGAGCCTGGACACGGGCGAAGGGCCGTTTCGCCAGGTGCAGGTGGGTCGGGCTGGAGTGGACATCCTCGACCGCTACGGCTTCTGGCGGCTGGCCGACCTGACCCTCTCGGCGGCCTTCGCCAACCTGACGCTCGACGAGGTGACCGACCATGGTGCCAAGTTCCGCGATCTCGGCCGCTGGGGCGACGGCCAGCCCGTGACCCCGCCGATCGCCGGCGACGACCTGTCCACGATCCCCCGCGTCATCCCCACCTACGGGGCCCGCCTCATCCCCTGGAGCCCCAACGCAATCCTCCGCTACCTGGAAAACCGGCCACGAGTCGGCGGTCTCGGCTCTCCCACTTCGGGGGTCGTGTCACGAGCGTCTGATCCTTCCTGATTCCTCGCTGTTTCTCGAGTTTCCGCAATTGACGTTCCCTGAAGTGCCGCGGCCCCGTCCGTGAACCCGCTTGCCGTGATCAACGGCGGTCGATCCGGGTTTACGGACGGGGCCGCGGCACTTCAAGGTGCTCTCGTTTCGTTGGATCTCAATGGATTGCCGAGGGGGCGTTGGTATTCGTCACAGGCTGCCGGTTTTGTTAGAATTTGAAAAAATGGGACCGAGGTTCCAGGCCAATGCCTCTTGAGTGGATCGGGACGAGGGCGAAACCAATGAGCACAGCCGTTGAGCCCGGGACGCTTGTGACCCCGGACGACTTGCTGGCGATGCCTGACGGCAAGAACTATGAGCTGGTCGACGGCGTCCTCGTGGAGCGGAACATGAGCGCCTTGTCG
>JBDTIR010000095.1:0-4504 GCA_039936275.1 Isosphaeraceae bacterium
CCGGAGATTCACTTCTTCCACAAGAAATTCAAGCTCCCGCTCAAGGACGTCCTTCAGCGGCTCAAGGACGCTGGCTTGGGCAGCCTCCCTGGCGGCGGGGGCGAAGTCCTCGTTGATCGGGTCCGCAAGGCGATGACCAAGGGGAAAGTGCTCAGCGACGACTGGATCAACGTCCATCGGGTCTGGCACGAACTTGACGGCAAATCCACCGCTACCATGATGTTCGGCCATATCGAAACGCTCGCCGAACGGGTCGAGCACATGGAGCGTGTCCGACAGCTTCAGGACGAGACCGGCGGCCTGACCGCCTTCATCTCCTGGACCTTCCAGCCCGAACATACCGAGATGGCCGACGTGCCGCCGGTGGGCGCGTTCGAATACCTGCGCGTGCAGGCAATCTCAAGGCTTTACCTGGACAATGTGCCCAATATTCAGTCGTCCTGGGTGACGCAAGGGGCGAAAATCGGCCAGGTCGCTCTCTACTTCGGGGCCAATGACATGGGCAGCCTGATGATCGAGGAGAACGTCGTCTCCTCGGCCGGCACCGTCCACCACCTGAGCCTCGAACAGATCAAGCGGGCCATCCGCGAGGCCGGTTACATCCCCCGCCAACGCAACGTCTTCTACGAATACATCGACGCCGAGCCCCTGGTCGCGGCCGGTTGAAGACGTTGACCTTGGAAATCAAATCACGAATCAACGCCAATTCAATTGGAGCTGATCCGTGGTTTCGTCCCGTGAATTACGATCCAAGGCCGGCGGCCGAACGGCGGGGTTCTTCGACGTGGAGGCCGGGGAACGGAATCGTGGCGCGGGGCTCATCCACTTCATCAAGGACGTGAGCGGCCTTCAGACCAAGCACGGCTTGAAGTTGCCGGAATTGCCAGGGTTCGAGCATCATCGATCGCTGGTCGAACCAGCCGATCCCTTCCGCGAAATGCTGCTCATGCAGATCGATCATCAGGCCGTCATCCCCCTGGATGAGTGCAACCTGAAGACGCTGATTAAGACCAGGGCCGGGAAGGGTGGCCAGGACGGTCGTCGCGACCATTGGCGAGCACCTACAAGGTGGGGCGATTGAGATTCAGTGTCAACACTAATATTGTAACGATTGCTCCCGCCCGGTCAAGAGACAAGTGGCAGGATTCTGCTCGGATTCCGAAGGGGGCGTCGGATCGGTTCAGTTCAGGGGGGCAGGTTCGTGGTTGGCGGTGGGGGCTTCGGACTCGTCCAGGACCAAGGGGGGGTCGGGGCGAAGAGCCAGAAGCATCAGGCAAACCGCGCCGATGACCAGCATGTTGTCGGCGAAGTTGAAAATGGCGCAGCGAAAGCCGATCGCGTCGACATGGAGGAAGACGAAGTCGCGGACGTAGCCGAGCATGAGGCGGTCATAGCAGTTGCCCAGGGCCCCTGCCATGATCAGGCCGAGCGCAGCGGTCAGGCGGCCGTCAGTTGCGGCGCCTCGGACGAAAAGCCAGTAGCAGATGGCCAGGGCCGCCACGATCGAGAGGGCGGCGAAGACCAGGCTGCTGTTGGGCAAGCTACGTCCCAGGCCCCAGAGCGCTCCGGTATTATGGCTGGTCTGAAGTTCGATCAGGTTGGGAATCACGGTCTGAGGGGGAGAGCCTTGCGGGCCGACCCTGGCGAAGACCCAGGCCTTGGTGGCCAGGTCGAAAGCCGCCCCGCCCAGGGCGATCGTCCAAAAGAGCAACCAATGGCTCAAGGGGACACGCTCTCTCGTCATGCCGAATTCTCCTGCCGACGTGCGCACTCAATGCAGAACCGGGCGTAAGGCAGGGCCTGGAGCCTTGGCTTGGCGATCGGCGACTGGCAGTCGTCGCACCGGCCAAAGGTTCCGGCGTTGATCCGGGCCAGGGCCTCGTTGATTTGGGCGACCGTTGCTTGCCCGTTCTCGATCAATTCAAGTGCGAACTCTTGATCATAATTCTCGGTGCCGACGTCCGCCATGTGCATGGGGAGGTTCGACAGGTTTCCCGTCGTCTCACGACCGTTGCCCCGGAGGGCCTCGTCGGTCATCTGGTCGAGGTCGCCGCAGAGCCGGGCGCGGAGCCCGGTCAGCATGTTGCGATACGACTCCAGTTCCTCGGGCTTGATCACGCTGGCCATGGAACTTACGGTCCCGTTCCGGGGTCGAAGTGGCGTAGATACGCAAAGTCAAGGACAGTCGGCGTTCCAAGGTTCGCCGTCCTCAAACGCTTCTGGCAATCCGATACCCCATCCAGCCTACACCGGCCGGAGTCCTCAAGACCAGCCCGGATTCGCGACATTCCGTACCGCGAGGGGCCTGGTCAGGCTCAACACGGACTCGCATCCGGATCGTCTTGATTTGACCTTGAGGATTCAACGGATAGTGTTGTCTACTGAGACGCGACCCGATCTCGGTCTCCCCCAAACGAAGGCGGCTCCGCTCATGAACGACCCGAAGACGATCTTCATCACCGGCGCGACCGGCCTGGTCGGCAGTCACGCCGTTGAAGAAGCCCTGGCCCGAGGCCACCGGGTCAAGGCGTTGGTCCGCGGCTCCAGTGATACGACCTTGCTTGATGAGTGGGGCGTCGAGAAGGTTGTCGGCGACCTGGCCGACCCCGAGGCCCTGCGGCTCGGCGTCCAGGGGGCCGACTGGGTCTTCAACTGTGCCGCCAAGGTAGGCGACTGGGGAACCCTGGAGGAGTTTCGGGCTCTGAACGTCGAGGCGTTCCGCCACTTGCTTGAGGCCGCGACCGAGGCGAAGACCGCCCGGTTCGTCCACGTCAGCTCGCTCGGCGTCTATGAAGGGCGCGACCACTTCGGCACTGACGAGACGACCCCGGCGGCGGCCGACTCGCTCGACGCCTACACCCGTTCCAAGACCGAGGCCGAAGCCCTGGCCCTGAGCTATTATCGCGAGCGTGGGCTGCCCTTGGCGATCGTCCGACCAGGCTTCATCTACGGACCTCGCGACCGGACGGTCTTGCCCAAGCTGCTCCACTCGCTCAGGACCGGGCGGTTTGCTTACTTTGGTTCGGGTGAACAGGCTCTGAATTGCATCTATGTCAAGAACCTGGTCCACGGCCTGTTCCTGGCGGCCGAATCACCGGACGCCGTGGGCGAGGTCTTCAACCTGACTGACGGCGCGCGGGTCAGCAAGCGAGCGTTCATCAGCCAGGTCGCCACCCTGGCGGGCCTCAAACCTCCCGGGCGGAAGATCCCCCTCTGGCTGGCCAGGCTCCTGGCCACCGTCCTGGAACGCCGGGCCAAGCGTCGAGGGGACACGACCCCCCCGTTGGTCAACAAGGCCAGGTACAAGTTCCTCGGCCTGAACCTGGATTACTCGATCGCCAAGGCCCAGCGCGTGCTTGGTTACGTGCCCCCTTATACCACCTCTCAAGGCTTGACCGAGGCCCTTGCCGACGTCGCCCCAGCCGGCGCTTCCCGGCACGAGCGGGTCTCGGCCTGAGATTTGCTAAATGACTGGATAGATCACTCGATTCCGATTTCGGGAATCAGCCATCTCCTCCCAGTTGGAACAGCCCCCCAGGGTCTCAGTATCGAACGGAGTCTTTCATGTCCACTCAACAAGGCAAGCGCGTCGCCGTCCTGGTCGAGAAGCTGTACGAGGACCTGGAACTCTGGTATCCGGTCTTGCGCTTGCGAGAGGCCGGATGCACCGTGACGATCGTCGGGCCGAAGGCGGGCGAGAGCTATCCGTCGAAGCATGGTTATCCGGCCAAGGCTGACGCGTCGGCGTCGGAGGTCAAGGCGGACGACTTCGACGCGATCATCATTCCAGGCGGCTACTCGCCGGACCACATGCGTCGTTGCAAGCCGATGGTGGATCTGGTGATCCGGGCTGCCAGTCAAAGGAAGGTGCTGGCGGCGATCTGTCACGGCGGCTGGATGCTCTGCTCGGCCAGGTGCCTCAAGGGGCGAAGGGTCACGGGCTACTTCTCGATCCGAGACGACGTCGAGAACGCGGGCGGGGTCTGGGAAGACGCCCCTTGCGTCCGCGACGGCAACCTGGTTACCAGCCGGACGCCCGACGACCTTCCAGCCTTCATGCAAGGGATCTTCGCCGCCCTGGCTGAGCCGGTCAAGGCATAAGTTGATGCCGAAGGCGGTGGGTTGCCTTCGCCTTTGGAGGGCGCTTCCCGCTCGCGATCGTCCTTGGGAACCGGGTGGACCAAACGCGGTTCGGCTTGACTTTCGACCCGCCCGGGTGTACAACCCCGCGCGGGCCGAAAGGACCGGTCTGACTGCGCTTTGCAAACGTCCTTGATCCTCCAAGGAAGGAGATCGCCCTCTCATGGCGACCGACGCCCAGACCAGCGGCCAAGTCACAATGCCGCGTCCCCAGCAGATCGACTTCCCCGGTTTCGAGATCAGGGCCGACGACGTGGTCGTCGATGTCGGTTGCGGCGACGGGCTCGTCTGCTCCTACGCAGGGTCCCACGGTGCCGACGTGGTCGGGATCGACATCGAACCCAGCCTGATCGAGCGTGCGGCC
>JBDTIR010000096.1:0-4085 GCA_039936275.1 Isosphaeraceae bacterium
GGTCATCCTCTGGTTCATGAGCATAAACCGAACCTTGATCCTGAACGACCTCCGACATGCCTAAAAGTTCGAATTCATTCGCAGGCAAGTCAATGTCTGGTCGATCGGGTCCGGCGTCCAATCGAACCGGCTCAGGGACCTGGTCCGGCTCGGGCGCTGGAATGTCGAGCACCGGATCAGGTTGCGCAAGGCCGTGGTGAGCATCGCCGAATTCCCTGTCCTCAAGGTTCCATTGAGATTGATCCGATTCATGGACGGTTGCATCCGTGCTGTAATCCAGGCGGAATGGTTCAATCACCGGCGGAGAATCAGGCACGAATGAGGTCTCATCGCCATTCGCGTCGATCTCGTTTCCCAAAAATGGATTGTGATATGTAAATCTCGCCTCAGTTGGTTCGTCTGCTGGCAATTCGTTTATGGGTTCATGATGGCTGGTTTCGTCGGTTTCCTGAAACGGTTCGGGATCAACGGGTGCCACGGACTTGATCTCAACGACCGGATGCACGGGATCGAGCAGGTTTGCTCCGGCAAGTTCCGAGTGCGGATCATTGGGCTGGGGTTCCGTAGAGCCCGTTGCCTCTGGGTCGGTGGGCTCCGCCTCTTCGATACGGACATATTTTCCAGGTCCCACGCACACCCAGGACGCGGCGGGAGGTTCGGGCGTAACGCCCTGCGGTTCTTTCGCCTTGGACCTGGTCCGGCTCTTGCGTTTGCGGGTTTTGGTCGCGGTCGCGGTGGAGGCGTCCGGAGCGTCGGCGAGAGGCGAGCCGGTCTTGGGCGCGTCGTTCGGTTCCGGCGGCTCGGGGTGAAGCGGTTCGCTCGGGGCTGGACTGGATTCCGGCCGCGGCGGAACCGCCAAGACCCTGGCTGTCTCGCTTCGGGAGGCTGCCGGACCGAAGAGGACCGATACCATGAGGATGAGATACGGCGGCACGAGCCAGGGTGAGACCGAGGCCACGGCCAGGCTGGCCGTGAGGACCAAGGGGACCAGGACCCACGACCAGACCCTGGAGGAGGGACGAGCCATCCTGGCCGCCCCAGGGGTGGAATTCGCGTTGGAATCGGTGTTCCGCACGCGGGCCGCTCCGTCAGATCCGGGTCAAATACGAAGGTCCGCCCCACCACGAACCTTCCCCATAGGGCTTATCGGACAATTTCGCCCCGACTCTGGCGTGAATCCGATGGTCGAGAGCCGCGACACGATCCCGGCCCTTCTGGAAATACCGAGCAGATCAAACAATTGTCCGATGCGCCGAAACGGATGGCGCGCAACGATCTCGGGTCGGCTTCGGGGGCTGGTTCGCTCGCTTTTCCCGGATCGTTCTTCAAACGGGTTACGACTTTGGCGTCTGGTCGCTTTGCCGGATGCTGGCCAGGAGCCGATCCGCGCCAAGGTCGCGCAAGATCCGGGCGGCCCGGCGACCGAGTTCGTCCGGATCGTCCGGCGACCCTTGAAGCCGCGTCTCGACGTGCTCACGCCCATCAACGTCAAAGACGGCGACGTCCAGGGCCAGACTGCCGTCAAGGTCGCGCGCCCAGGCGGCCAGGGGGATGATGCACCCGCCTTCCAGTTCGGCCAGGACCCGGCGCTCGGCCTCGACGGCCCTTCGCGTCGCCGGATCATTCAAGGGGGCGAGCAAGAGCCGGGTTTGCTCGTCGTCGATCCGACACTCGATCCCCAGGGCTCCCTGCCCGACCGCCGGCAGGAACCTCGGCGGGCCGAGCCGTTCGGTGATCTGATGGTCAAGTCCGAGCCGATTCAAGCCCGCCTCGGCCAGAACGACGGCGTCAAGCCGGCCGTCGAGCGCCTGCTTCAGGCGGGTCTCGACGTTGCCTCGAAGGTTGACGACCTGCACATCAGGCCGCAGCCAGAGCAACTGGGCACGCCTCCGGAGTGATCCGGTGCCAATCCTCGCCCCTTTGGGCAGTGCTTCCAGCGTCCGGTGGACGGGCGCGATCAGGGCGTCGGCTAACCCCTCGCGCTCGGGAACAGCGCCGAGCGTCAAGGCGTCTGGACCGCTGGTCGGCAAGTCCTTGAGACTGTGGACGGCAATGGCGACGGTCTCATCAAGCAAAGCGAGCTGGATTTCTTTAGTGAACAATCCCAACCCACCGATGGCCGAGAGCTGCGAGGTTCGGTCCTGGTCCCCCTTGGTCTTGATCTCGACCAGCTCGACCTCCAGGCCGGGGTGATGACGGCGGAGCTGGTCGGCGACCCAGCCCGATTGCCAACGGGCCAGTTGGCTCCCTCTGGTGCCGATCCGAACCTTGCCCGTCGCCTCGATACCCATCACGCCCTCCCCTCGGCCCGACCGATCACCACCGCGATGACCTTGGTCGCGCCTGCCCGCTTCAACGCCCGAGCCGCCGAGCCGCACGTCGCGCCGGTGGTCAGGATGTCATCGACCAGGAGCACCGTGCGCCCCTCGATCGACCTCGGGTCTCGGACCCGGAAGACCCCGCGCATGGCCTTCGCCCGCTCGGCTCGACTCAGTTCAGCCAGCGCCGGTGTCGACACAACCCGCTGCAACGGACGTACTAATCGCACGCCAAGCCGCCTGGCCAGCCGATACCCCAGGGCCTCGGACTGGTTGTAACCCCTCACCCATCGCCGCTGCCAGTGCAAGGGCACCGGCACGACCCGCGCTCCTTCGTACCTTCGCAAAACCTCACCCCGAGACTCGATCAGCAACTCTGATAGCCAAGGGGCGAGCCAGGCGTTCTGGTCCCGTTTGAGCTGTAAACAGAGGTGGCGAATCGGCCCCTGATAAGGCCCCAAGGCCACTGCGCCATCGAACCCGAGCGACTTCCCTCGACATTCCGAGCACCCCGCCGGATCCTGTTCCCAGGGGCCGATCGGCATCGCGCAACGACCGCACATCCGACCCGAACTCTCCAGGAGTTCCGCCCGGCAGGGATCGCAAAACGGAGCGGCCAGCCCGTCTTCACCGCAAATCAGGCACGGCAACGGAAAGAGCAGCGTATCGACCGCCTCCAGACACGCCGAGGACCAACGCCGGATCAGCTCGGTTCGGAACACGGCTCTCCCCTATTTTGAATCGTGCGGTGATTATTTGAAATCGTGTTAATACACAATAATCGATTCGATGGCAGACATTAACGCAAGGCGGTCGCGGACGACCAGCGACCATGAGTTAAACCCGTCGTCCAGAGCGCAGATAGGGTTCAAGCCGCTCTCTCAGGTTCATTCTCGCCCTGGCTAAAAGCGACTTGACCGCCGATTCTGACCGTCCCATCACCGCGGCGATCTCGATATAGCTCATCTCTTCAAACTTACTGAGCAAGACGGCCAGCTTCTGATCTTCCCCCAGGCCGTCGAGCGCCTCGCGTACGACTTCCGAGAGTTCCATCGAGCGCATCTGGGTCGAGGGCGTCCCATCGGAGGAAGCGACGAGTTCGACGGCCAGACGGGACGCCTGCGAAACGTTGCCGTTGCCGACCGGCGCCAGGGTGGGGTTCCGCCCCTTGCTCCGCAGGTGATTCAGGGCGAGATTGTTCGCGATCGTGAACAGCCAGGTCGAGAACTTGGCGCGAGGTCGATACCCTTTGCGGGCCTTGTAGATCCGTAAGAAAACCTCCTGCGTGAGATCCTCCGCCTCGTCGTTGCGGCCGACCAGATGGACCATCACCCCCAGCAACCGATGCTGATAGCGCTCGACCAGGGTTTCAAACGCCCCCTGGACGTCGTCCTTGACCTGGAGCATGAGCCGGACGTCCGGATCACGGGCTTCGAGCTCCTTTTCCAGGGCGTCACCTGTCGCCACGAAGACCTCCGGTCAATTTGTCAACCGCGCCCGAGGACCGGCGACGATGGAAGAAGCGTGAACTCGGGAGTCTCCGCGAGCCGACGCCGAAGCTGGCCGCAGGCCGCGTCGATCTCCCGCCCCTTGGTCTTCCGCACGCTGATGCTCACGGCGGACCGCCGCACCGTGTCCACAAACCGCTTGATCGCTTCAGGAGTCGGCCGTTCAAACGGCAAGCCCTCCACCGGGTTATAGGGAATCAGGTTTACATGAGCCTTGCGGTGTGCCAGCAAATCCCCTAGTGCCTGAGCGTCCTCGACG
>JBDTIR010000097.1:0-6907 GCA_039936275.1 Isosphaeraceae bacterium
CGCAACCACGAAAGCTCGACTCGTCGCGGTGAAATTCGCTCCCAAAACGCGCGTCGGTCTTGGGATGAAGCCTTGGGGTTCCACGAATAAAAAGGTCCACGAACGATGATCCAGGCGCTCACCCCGAGGCGGCCACGAGGTTTCTTGTGGGTGTGGCTTTCGATCGCTTTGAGCGCGGGCTGTCCATTGGCGGCTCTGGCGCAGAAAGGCGGCGCGGCCAAGGCCGTTGCAGAAGGGCCCGCCAGCATCGGTCGCGAGGCCGAGCAGACGAAACAATCCGCGGTTGACCCGACCAAAGTCAAGCGCACCGACCCGACCGAGGTCTGGAAAGATCCTAACGCCTCAGCCGCGCTCCCGAACACCTTCCCAGAGTTACCAACCTCGCGATTCCTGACCCGATCCGAAATTGACTCGGTCATGAACATGGCCACGGGTCAGGCCTTGATTAACCGCGAGGTTCTCAAGAGGTACATTCAGAATTATGCTGCGGACCTGACCCGGCATACGAATATCGAAGCGTACCTCTCGATCGGCGGTTTCAATTCCGAAGGCGAGCCGCTCACGCCGCAAGAACTGTCACGCAACGCCGGTCTGGTCAAGGGGATCGAAACGGCGGCCAGCCAGCTCTCGGCTCCTTTGATCAAGGCCGAGGCCAGCCGCAACACCGCGTTCCGCGCCGAATACACCAGGGCCTTGATCCCGGTGGTGGGACAACTTCTCAAGAATCACCTGATTGCCCGAATTCAGGGGATGATTGTTCTGAGCCGGAGCGGCGATCCCGAGGCAATCCCGACGTTCGTCGCCGCCTTGAAAGACCCGAACCAGCTCCTTTCAGTCAAGGAACGGGCGGCTGTCGGCTTAATTCAAGTCGGGCAGGGCGGCCGAGCCCTGCTCAATCCGGGCCAGCAAGCGATTCCGGCGGCCGAGGGCCTGACGACCTTTCTCGAACAGGAGCCAAACGCCTTCTGGCCCGCCAAGGCGCGAGCCTTGGAGGCCCTGGGGGCCTTACGTCAATCGACCTCGCGCCCGGGCCGGGACCAGGCGGATTTCGCCACGGCGGTCATGAAGTATCTGGCCGATCCCAAGGCCAAGTTCGAGGTCCGGGTCGCCGCCGCCTGGGCGATGGGCTGGATGCGGATCGACCGGCAAGTCCCGAAGTATAACTTCGCTCTGATCGCTTATCACATCGGCCAGCTTGCCGCCGAGATCGGCGATCGGATCGTCGAGGTCGAGCCCGAGAACCCGTACCGAACGCGCCATTTGACGAACCTGGAACTGCAATTGCTGGAAAGCCTCGTCGGCGATACGAGCGGCCCCCCCAATGACACCGGACTCTCGCGAGCGAACCATCCCGCCCTCGCGTCCGCTCGCGTCTTCATCAGCCAGGTCCAGCAGCGGATTCACGGCGTTGCCGGCGCTTCGATCGCCCTGTCCAACGCCGCTGGCCAGCAGCGGACGCCCAGGCGGAACGAACTAGCCGCGCAGGTTGAAGACCTGAAAAGCTTCTTGACCAAGAACACCCCGACCGACCGGAAACTGGTTCCCGGCGGCGATGACTTCCCCGGTCCCAAGGCCCAGGTCGCCGCCGGTGATAAGTAACGACCTGACGAGCCCAACCCCCGGGCCGATCTCTGTCGTGGCGGTCCCGGAAATCCGCGACTACGGCCGGATTAACGCCCAGGTGGCGCTCTTGCTGGATTCCGGCCAGTCGCGCATCCGCCTGGCGGGCGCCGAGGGACAACGGCTCTTGTTGAGCGGCCTTAACGGCCCCTGGCGAGCGGTTGTCGAGATTGAAGGCCGCGCCGGTCCTGAACTTGCCGCCAGCCTTGATGCACCGGGCTTAATGGTCCTCTGCCATGGGCCTGCCGCAGACGGAGCGGGGCGCGGCCTACGCGCCGGCGGGCTCTTGATCACCGGTGACGTGGGCGTCGCGGCGGGTTACGCGATGACCGGAGGCACACTGATTGTCCAAGGACGGGCTGGTCCACGCGCCGGCCTGGTCATGGCTGGAGGAGTGCTGGTCGTCGGCGGCAACGCCGACCGCCTGATGGGCGAACGGCAGTGCGGCGGCTTGATCTTCGCACTTGGTCCCCAGAACGGCCCACACGCCGGTCACGGTCGACGTGGTGGACGCTTGATTGCCCTTGAGAATCTCGGCAAACTTGATCCGGCCGCCGCCAAAACGCTCCACGAGGCACTCGAAGGATTCACCCCCTGGCTTGAACCGACCTTCGCTCAGCTCATAAATCGTCTGACTCAAATTGACATCTAATCGTTATCTGTGAAACAACACGAGTTGATTTCTCTATGAGATTGTCCTCTCGTCTGTTCCTGTTCCCGAGTGCGATGCTCTCCCTCTTGGCGATGGGCTGTGCCGAGGAATTCGGTCCAGAGCCCATGCCGACGACGCCAGTCGCGGGACAGGTCCGCTTACGGGGGCGGCCGGTCGACGCGGGTTGGATCGAGTTCTTGCCGACCGAGGGAACGATCGGAACCTTGCGATCAGCCCCGATCACCTCGGACGGCCGGTTCCAGACGGACCAGGTCCCCTTGGGGGTCGTGGCGATCCGGATCGTGGGGGCCCGCCCGGGTCCGACGGGTGATCCGGCCCTCGATCGGTTCTTGCACGCGGTTCGACAGTCCTATGTGATCCGGCGAGACACCCGCCGAGATCCTGATGCATTGGTGATCGACCTGGACGTCGAGCAGGTTCGCCTGACCGGGAGGCGGTCCCTTGGTGCTCGATCGGAACCCAATGATCAGCCCGAGCCAGGAGTCGCGCCTTGATGAGCACAGACCGGAGCGCCTCGCCGAAGACCGGACGGCCACCCCTGGTGCGCATCATTTATCGGTCAGGCCCGGGCCTGGTTGATCTGGAGTGTTCCCCGGATCGGCTCGCCGAAGTGCTTGCCGATCCCAAAGGCGCGGTCTGGGTCGATATCGAGGACCCGGATTCTCAGACGGCCGAGATCGAGGCGATGTTCCGCGACGTCTTTCACTTCCACCCCCTGGCCATCGAAGACGCCTTGCAAGACTCCAATGTTCCCAAGGTGGACGACTGGTCGGATTATTTGTACCTCGCCTTTCACTCGATCGACTTCGACCCCGAGACCGACCACCTTCGGCTTCACGAACTGGACCTGTTCCTGGGCGCGAACTATCTGGTCTCGTATCATAACGAGCCAATCGCCGTTCTTGAGGAACTCCGCCGTAACCTCCACCGCGACAACGGCGACCGCATCAAGCACGGCGCCGACCATCTGCTCTACCAGATCCTTGACCTCGGCGTTGACGAATTTCTAACCGCGATCGAACACCTTGACGAGGCGATCGACGAGGCGCAAGACGAGGTCTTCCGCGACTCTACACCGGCGACGCTTCAAAAGATCTTTCAGGTTAAACGCGCCGCCCTCCAGATCCACCGAATCATCAGCCCTCAGCGCGAGGTGCTGAACAGGCTGGCTCGCGACGAGTATCCCCAGATCGGCCCGCGCGACCGGGTCTATTTTCGAGACGTCTACGATCACCTGGTCCGCTTGCACGACATCTCCGAGACCCTCCGCGACCTGATCTCAGGGGCCCTGGACACCTACCTTTCGGCCATCTCCAACCGCACCAACGACGTGATGAAAACCCTTACCATCGTCACGGTCATGGCCCTGCCCTTGAACCTTTTGGTCGGGTTCTTTGGCATGAACTTCTTCGCCGACACTCTCGCCTTCACGCGCCCCCCACTTCCCAACGCACTACTCTTCGCCGCAACCTGCCTGACCATGGTCACAGCGCCCATTCTCATCTGGATCTGGGCGAAACGGCGCAATTGGTTTTAAGATTCAATAACATCCAAGGATTCTTGGAGTCATGGAATCCAAACGAGGCAGTGAGACCGAAGATTCCAGAGTCGCGGCGAGGAACATGCGTCTCGGGCACACCGTTCGCAGGGAAACGGAAGACCTGGGGATCGTCCCAAGGGGCTTTGACCCTTGGTTCCGTTGCTTCGGCGATCCCGAGAACAATTTCAGACGGGAGTCGGGCATTATGGCGGCGGACCAGGAACATGGAGCGGGGGACGATCAGCTCCAAGAATCCGAGCATCCCAAGGTCAGAACCACGGCCGAGACCATCACAGAGACCATGCCGACGGAATCGTTGGACACCGTCCGCGTTCCTCCTTCGACGTCCGAGGCCCAGGCCCGAAGCCACCCCTGGCCGGACAAGGCTCACGCCGCTCGACCGGCTCACGTCCCCGATCTCGAGCCGCACCCTGGTTTCGCCTGGACGTCTCTGGTCGCATCGGCCGTGTTGGCCTTGATCTTCGGCGGACTCGGCGCCTGGGGCTTCGAGCGATTTTTGGCCAAGCCAACTCCAGCTCCCGAGCCTCCCACAGCCCAGGCACCCGATAAGCCGCCGACACCCCAGCCGACTGACGATAAGCAACTCAATGCACTGAGCAAGCAAGTAGACGACCTGCGCAAACAGGTTTCGCAAGCCCAGGATCAAATTCTCGCCGAGGCTAAAAATCAACCTCGACACGAAATGAAGGCCCTGGCCAACCGGATCGAGACGCTCGAATCGCAGATTGAACCAAACACCGGCCCTAATGCGAAAATTGGCGAACTGAACAATCACATCACCACGCTGGACAAATCTACGGAGACGCTCCGCACCGAGGTCATGGCCCTCCGCGACGGTGTGGGAGCGGCCGATTCAACCACTCAACCCGACGTAGCCAGGTCGCCAGCGAACACCCATCTGAAGAACTCGGACTTGGGCAAAGACTTCTCGCGAGGCGTCGAGCAGTTCCACGAAAAGCTTTACGCCGACGCCCTCAAGGCGTTCCAGCAGGCGCAAACCGCTCACCCCGACGACGCCCGCGTCTGGTATTATTCCGCGCTCGCCAACGGCTTCTCCACCCGTGATTGGTCCGGTAAGGCCGCCGATTTCGTCAAGAAAGGCATCGAGCAGGAGCGAAAAGGCTCTCCAAGCCCTGAGGCCATCGACAACACTTTCGACGGCCTGACCAGCGCCACCGGCAAGGACTGGCTGGCCGGCTATCGCAAACGAGTCAAATAATAATTAGTACATACTAAGATATTAGATAATCACGAACGGCCTGGCCTGCGTCCAGAGCGGTCAGGACGTCGTGTGCCTACCGGCGCAATTCCGCGACCTTGGGGAACGGGACGTCCGAGTCCGCGTCCAATCGGGCCCACATGCGGGCGCCGGGTTTCTGGTCGCGAACCTCCTGATTCCGAGAGGTTCAGAGATTATGCCGCTTCGTTCTCCTCGATCTTATCGCGATGAGCGCGAACGAAAATCCAGGCGTTGACCAAATCTTCTGTCCTCAAGGTCGGGTCGATGCGCAACAGGTCGGCTTTGCTGCCGCCAAGGTGCCGGGTCTGTTCCAGGGCCCAGACCGGAATGCGGATCCGGATGATCCAGGGCTCGCCTCCGCAGACATCCGGACGGCCCTCGATCCCGGGGACGGCGGTGCCCAAATCGCGCGCCACCCACTGGGACAACTGGTCCTTCTCAGCCCTCGACATCGTTTTGAGCAGTCGCTCAGCGTTCCGAAGCGCGTTCCTTGCCCACACTCTCCCCCGAAGACCCAGCCGAACACCGCATATTGATTCTACCAAGTCCTACTCAACCTGAGGAGCGAACCAAGCGGCTGAGGTCGTGGGTCAAGGAGTCAAGAATCAAGGGCAAGTAGGCTTTGCGGCGGATCTGGATGTCGGCCGCCAGGCAGCGGTCGGCCAGAAGGAAGACGTCTTCGGGTTCAAGCCGCTCGGCCAAGACGGCGGCGGCGCGACGGTCGGCGGGGTCGGCGGCTGGCGATTCGAGCCCGGCGGTCTGCCAGAGAACGCCCCGGAAGAAGCGGGCCAGTTCCCCCATCAAGAGGCTGGCACGGCCGCGACGAAGCACGCTTTCCTTGCCGGCGGCCGTGATAAACTCCTCCAACCGGCGCGCCAAGGCCGACGGGTCGAAGGGGCGAGGATCGGCCAGTTCGTCGATCAGGCGGCGGCGAACGTCCTCAAGCGCCGGGTCGGCCAGACCGAGCGCTCTGCCGACGCTTCCTTCGCCTAAACTCGCCAGACGAGCGGCTTCGGCCGCGTCGGTCGTTACGCCTTGATCGAGCAGGACAGCGGCGAGTTCGGCGTCGGCCAAGGGCTCAAACCGCACGACCCGGCACCTTGAGACGACGGTGTCAAGCTGGGTCTCGGCCGAGCGGGCGATCAGGATCAAGACGGCCCCCGGCGGCGGTTCCTCCAGGGTCTTGAGGAAGGCGTTGGCCGCCTCTTCGCTGAGGTCGTCGGCGTCGTCCACCAGGGCGATCCGCCTTGTTCCGGCCATCGGTTTGAGGCTGAGGTCGTGACAGAGGTCGCGGATCGTCCTGATCGGCAGCTCATGCTTGTCCTCCGGCTTGGCCACAGCCAGGACGTCAGGATGGGTATTGCCTTCGACCTGCTGACACGACGGACAGACCCCGCAAGGGTCAAGCGCCGCCTCATCCCGGCGCTCGCAAAGCAGGGCTTGAGCCAGGGTCTTGGCGAAGTGCCGCTTGCCGATCCCGTCGGGGCCGACGAACAGAAAAGCATGCGGGAACCGACCTTGCGCCAGACCCAGCCGGAGCCCGGCGACGACCGAATCATGACCGCGAACTGAGCGCCAGGACACGCGCCACCTCCGTTTGCAAGCTCAGGGCCACCGTCTCAGGGTCAGCCGAACCATCGACCAGAGCGATCGGCATCGAATAGTCTTCCAAGGTCCGCAGGAACCCCTCACGGACCAGGCGACGGAAGGCGTCCGGCCGGTCTTCCAGGCGGTCACGAGGCGGGCCGACCCTGGCACGCGCCACCTCGGGAGGGACGTCAACGAGCATGGTCAAATCCGGCAAGAGCCCGCC
>JBDTIR010000098.1:0-4600 GCA_039936275.1 Isosphaeraceae bacterium
CCGTTGGTCGTGGGTTCGAGCCCCACCCCGGTCATTCTCGTCAGCGTCCGCCAGAACCCGCTCCACAACGCGAACTTCCGACAAATCCAGGGGCTTACGATCCATCGGAATCACGTCATCTGTAGGCGTGGTTCCGCCATCGTCCGCCCCGTTCCGCCCCCGGTCGTCCCCTGGAAGGGGCAAATATGGGGCAAGGACTTCTCTTATATGTTGTCCATCCGTACCCGTGGCGGCCAACGCCTCGGGGTTGGTGGGTCCGGAAGGACGGAACGTGGGTAGGGCGTCCGTCGCCCTTTCCAGGTCGGACTGGCGCGGCCGGGTGGAGCGGTCAGTCATCTCCAATTTGCTATGTCTCATGAGCCGTTGCACGATCCGTTGGCGAGACTCCGGCCGAATCCGCCAGAGTTGATCGCTGATGATTATCAGAAAGGATGGACTCAAGAGACAGGGTTGATTCGGGACGACGACGAGGGGACGGCCTTGATCTCGGCGGCTTTGGGAGCGAGGATGGTCCTTAATGGTCGCGCGGAGCGTCAGCAGACCGTGGGCCGAGGTTGTCGGTTGGGATGAGGCGAACCCCGCGACCCGGAGATGAGGCCACCATTCATGCCCCCTGCCCTCTTGCTCGCACTGGCCCTGGTGCTGGACCTGCCGCCGACCGCCGCGCGAACCGTGGATTTCGAGGCGGACGTCCAACCGATCTTCCAGGCGTCTTGTGTCGGTTGTCATGGACAAGATAAGCAGAAGGGCGGTCTGCGGCTCGACGTCAAGGCTCTGGCGCTCAAAGGGGGAGACAACTTCGCGCCTGCGATCGTGCCGGGCAAGAGCGCCGATAGCCCCTTGATTCAGTTCGTCGCCGGGCTGGAGCCGACCTTGACAATGCCCCCGAAGGGGAAACGGCTCACGCCCGCACAGATCAGCCTGCTTCGCGCCTGGATCGACCAGGGGGCCGTCTGGCCCGACGGGGCAAGCGCCAAGGTCGAAGACCCGGCCAGGACGCACTGGGCCTATCAGCCGTTGACTCGCCCAAAGCCTCCGGAACTGCCGGGATCGGGGTCGGTTGCATCGAATAGTATCGACTTGTTCGTTGCCGAGAAGCTCGCCGAAGCGGGCCTCTCGATGGGTCTGGAGGCGGATAAACGGACCTTGATCCGCCGTCTTTACCTCGTGCTGCACGGCCTGCCGCCGAGCCCCGAGGACGTGGCCGGGTTTCTGGCCGATCCGAGGCCGACTGCCTATGAGGAGCTTGTGGACCGCTTGCTGGCCTCGCCCCATTACGGCGAGCGTTGGGCAAGGCACTGGCTGGACGTGATCGCGTTCGGAGAGACCGATGGGTTTGAGGTGAATACTCCACGCGAAAACGCCTGGCCTTATCGTGATTACGTGATACAAGCGTTCAACAGTGACAAACCGTATCCCGAGTTCATCAAGGACCAGCTTGCCGGCGACACGACCGGCGAGGACGCCGCCACCGGGTTCATCGTCGCCAAGGCCGCCTTGCTCCCCGGGCAGACCGGCCGCGACATCGAATCGATTCGCCAGGCTCGTCAAGACAAATTGAACGACATGGTGCTCAACACAGGCGCGGCGTTCCTCGGCCTGACCTTGAACTGCGCCCGCTGCCATGACCACAAGTTTGACCCGATCTCCCAGCACGACTACGCCGCGATGACCGCCTTCTTCGCCGGCACCCGCCACGGCGAACGTCCTCTCCGCCCCGCCGATTCTGAACGTCGCAAGCGCGAGGCGTCGGAGTGGTCGGCGCGTCTGCTTGAGGTCCAAACCCAGCTCGCGAGGTTCGAGCCCCTGGCCGACACGTCGGCCTCGGAGCGAACGCCGACTGTTCCGAGAATCAATGAGGAAACCTTTGATCCGATCATTGCGAACTATGTTCGGTTCACGATTTATGATGCCAACGCTCATCCGACCCTGGGCGTGATCGCTCCTTGCATTGACGAGCTGGAAGTCTTCTCGACCGACAACGTGAACGTCGCCTTGGCCGCGTCGGGAACGAAGGCGACGGCCTCCGGCAGCGTCAAGGGGTCGGCGATTCATCGACTCGAACATATCAACGATGGTCGCTACGGGAACAGCCATAGCTGGATCTCCAGCGAACCGGGGCGAGGTTGGGTGCAGTTGGAACTGCCCGACCCGACGCCGATCCATCGGATCGTCTGGGGCCGAGATCGCGAGGGGAAATACCAGGACCGGCTCGCCACGGCCTACCTGATCGAGGCCGGGCCTTCGCTCGACGCGATGCGAGCGGTCGCCGGTCAAAAGCCGTTGCGGTCGGCCGTGGACCCCAGGTTGACCGTGGACCGATTCGCCCCCTTGACGACCACTCGGTTGCGCTTGACCGTGCTCGGGACCACGTCGGCGGAGCCCTGTATCGACGAGCTTGAAATCTTCACGGCGGAGCCGAAGCCGCGCAACGTGGCCCTTGCCAACGCAGGCGCGAAGGCGAGCGCGTCGGGCACGTATCCCAATGCAGACATTCACCGCTTGGAACATATTAATGACGGTCGTTATGGCAACAGCCATAGCTGGATCTCCCATGAACAAGGAAAAGGGTGGGTTGAAATTGAGTTCCCCGGGGCTGAACGGATCGATCGCATTGTCTGGTCGCGCGATCGAGCCGGGGAGTACTCTGACCGGCTCGCGACCAACTACCGGATCGAGGTTGCCGACGCCCGGGGGGGTTGGAAGCTCGCGGCCTCGTCTCTGGACCGGCAGACCTATCAACCCGGTTTGATTCGTCCTCATCGGTATCAGGTTGATCGATCCAGCGGGGCCGATGCGGAAGCGCTCGATCGGTTGACCAACGAAGCGGCGTCGATCGAGGCGCGACTCGCGGACTTGAACCGCACGCCGATGGTGTACGCGGGGACGTTTACTGATCCCGAAGCGACGTTCCGGCTCCATCGCGGCGACCCGATGCAACCGAAGGAGCCGGTCGCCCCGGGATCGCCTTCGCGGTTCCGGCCGAGCTTGGAATTGCCCGCCGACGCCCCCGAGCAAGGCCGAAGGCTCGCCCTTGCGGCCTGGATTGCCGACCCGAAGAACCCGCTCACCGCCAGGGTGATGGTCAACCGGCTCTGGCAGCATCATTTTGGCGAAGGCATCGTGACCACGCCGAGCGATTTCGGAATCAACGGAGCGCGTCCAGTCAACCAACCCTTGCTTGACTGGCTGGCCAGCGAGTTCATCGACCGGGGTTGGAGCGTCAAGGCGATCCAGAAACAGATCGTGATGTCGGCGACGTTTCGACAGTCAAGCCGGCCCCGGCGCGAAGCCCTGGCCGTCGACGCGAGCACCCGCTTGCTCTGGCGGTTCCCGCCGCGCCGCCTGGACGCCGAGGTGATCCGCGATTCGATTCTTACCGTCTCCGGCGCACTCGATTGCCGGATGGGAGGCCCCGGGTATAGCGCCTTCGCACCCAATAGTAATTATGTGCGGGTCTATAATCCCAAAGTCGATTATGGGCCGGACGACTTCCGACGGATGATCTATCAGACCAAGGTCCGCATGGCGCAAGACTCGACCTTCGGGGCGTTTGATTGCCCGGACGCCGGCCAGAACCAGCCCAGTCGGCCGCGTTCGACGACCCCCTTGCAGGCCCTGAACCTGTTCAACAGCCGGTTCGTCGTTCAGCAGGCCGAGCGGTTCGCCGATCAGCTTGGCGTTGAGGCCGGGGTCGATCCGACGGCCCAGGTCCGTCTTGGCTTTCAAAGGACCGTCGGGCGCGATCCGGACCTCGAGGAAACCTGCCTCTGCGTCGGCTTGATCGAGTCGCAAGGGGTGCCTACCTTCTGCCGGGTCTTACTCAACGCTAACGAATTCCTCTTCCTGCCTTGAGCCGAACGGTCCCCCCCTGTTTTGTTTTGATCCCGAGACAAGGCACACCCCCAATGTCTGACCCCGTACTCTCGAACGCGGGCCGACGGTTGCTCAGTCGCCGGCAATTTCTTGACCACGCCGGGACCGGCCTCGGTGGCGTCGCGCTCGCGAGCCTCCTGAGCGGCCAGGGCTTGCTTGCCGCCGACGCTGACCACGCTCCGATTCGCCCCGAGATTCGCCCGTCCAATCCGCTCGCCGCGCGTCGGCCGCACTTCCCGGCCAGAGCCAAACGGGTGCTGGTCATCTTCTGCTCTGGGGCGTGCAGCCAGCTTGAATCGTGGGATTACAAGCCGGAATTGATCAAGATGGACGGGAAGGCCATGCCGGGCGCGAAGGAGGCGCTTGTGACCTTCCAGGGCGAAAACGGCAACCTCGTCCGGCCGCAGTACCCGTTCAAACCGCGCGGACAAACCGGCAAGATGATCTCGGACCTGTTCCCACATCTTGCTGAGCTTACGGATGATCTCTGCTTCATCCATTCGATGACGGCGAAGAGCAACACCCACGGCCCGGCCGAGAACCAGATGAGCACCGGCTTCATCCTCGACGGGTTCCCGAGCATGGGCTCCTGGGCTTCCTACGCACTCGGTGCCGAGACCGACAACCTCCCCGCGTTCGTGGCGATCCCCGACCCTCGCGGCGTGCCCCAGGCTGGGGTCAACAACTGGGCCAACGGCTTCCTGCCCGCCGTCTTTCAAGGGAC
>JBDTIR010000099.1:0-4517 GCA_039936275.1 Isosphaeraceae bacterium
CCGGTGGCGGCGGCTTATGACGAGGACGGCCGACTCTACATCGTCGAGATGACCGATTATCCCTACACCGATCCGAAGAACGACAAAGCCTTCGTTGACAATACCGACGACCCCCCAATCGGCCGCGTTCGTCTCTTGATCGACCACGACGGCGACGGCCGGTTTGACGAAGGGCATATCCTCGCGGATAAGCTCTCATGGCCGACAGGCATCGTCGTCTGGAACGGGGGCGTCTTCGTCGGCGCCACCCCGGACATCTGGTACCTCAAGGACACCGACGGCGACCACAAGGCCGACGTCCGCCGCAAGGTCTACACCGGGTTCCGTAAGTTCAACGTGCAAGCCGTGATGAACAACCTGCAATGGGGGCTCGACCACAAGGTCTACGGCGCAGCCTCCGGCAACGGCGGCCAGATCCTCCAGATCGACCACCCCGAGGCCGACCCGATCCCTGTGCTCCGTCGCGATTTCCGCTTTGATCCCGTCACCGAACGCTTCGAAACCATCTCCGGTGGGGCCCGATTCGGCAACACCTTTGACGACTGGGGAAACCGCTTCCTCTGCAATATCCGTAACCCGGCCGAACACGTCGTCTTGCCTGCCCGCTACCTGGCCCGTAACCCCTTTCTACCCACGCCCCAGGTCTTGCACGACGCCGCCGAGTCGGGCGACACCATCCCCGTCTACCGGATTAGCCCTCCAGAACCCTGGCGAGAACTCCGCGCCCGACGCTGGTCCGCAATCGGTAAGGCGTATCCCAAAAGCGAACTCATCGGCAACGGCTACATCACGTCGACCAGTGGAGTCACCGTCTACCGAGGCAACGCCTATCCTCCCCAGTATCATGGCGACCTGTTCCTCGGCGAAGTCTCCGGCAACCTGATCCATCGCGAGTCAGTCGAACCCGACGGCGTCACCTTCCGCGCCCAACGCGCCGACCCCGGCGTGGAATTCGTCGCCTCGACCGATACCTGGTTCCGCCCCGTGAACTTTATCAACGCTCCCGACGGCACCCTCCACGTCCTCGACATGTACCGCGAATCAATCGAGCACCCCTGGTCGATCCCCGACGACATCAAGGCCCAGCTTGACCTCCGCAGCGGCTCGGATCGTGGGCGGATTTATCGCTTGACCCCTCCTGGATTTCACGTCCACCCGCCACCCAAACTGAGCCAGGCAAGCACGACCGACCTGGTCGCCCTCCTGGCACACCACAACGGCTGGCACCGCGACACCGCCCACCGCCTGATCTTCGAGCGGCAAGACAAAACCGCAGTGGCCCCGATCCGTCACTTACTTCGCGTCAGTCCTCTCCCTCAAGGACGCTTGCATGCTCTCTGGTCGCTGCACGGACTCGACGCGCTCTCAAATGAAGACTTAAGCATTGCTCTGGATGATGCTTCATCCGGCATCCGCGAACACGCCGTCAGGCTGGCCGAACCACGCTTGAACCAGGCGGAGGAGCTTCGAACCCGGGTCATCGCCCTGGCCGACGACTCCACAGCGCGGGTCCGGTTTCAGGTCGCGTTCACACTCGGCGAGATCGAAGGCGAGGACGCCGTCGCGGGACTCGCGCGGATCGCCCGCAAGGATGCCGGGGACCCCTGGATTCGCACCGCCGTCCTGAGTTCAGCCTCCAAATCCACCGGTCCCTTGTTCGAATCCTTGCTTGCCGATCCAGAGTTCGCCAAAACGCCCGACGGGCTCGCCTTGCTCCGCCCCTTGGCCGTCATGGTCGGCGCCCGGGGACGCCCCGAAGGGGTCCAGCATCTCTTAACGGCACTCGCACTCGCGAACGAAAGTGAGGTTCGCCCCGAGGTCGTCCTCGGCCTGGCCGACGGCCTGGGTCGATCTGGCCGACGCCTGGCCGACGTCGAAGGAACGAACCCGGCCGTGCTCACGATGCTGGCGGACCTCTACAAGGACGCCGAACACACTGCGGCCGACAACACAGCCCCGCTTGATCGACGAGTGCGCTCGATCTTGCTCATGGCTCAGCGGCCGTTCGAGCAGTCGAAAACGATCCTCTCGCCGTTGCTCGATCCTCAGGAACCCGCCCTGGTGCAATCGGCGGTCGTCCGTGCCCTGGGCAGTTACCGGGACCTTGAGGTGGCCGAACTCTTGCTCGCCCCTTGGCGTGGATACTCACCCCCACTGCGCGGCGAGGTGCTGGGGATTCTGCTTGGCAGGACGACCTGGATCGGGCCCGCGCTCGACGCGGTCGAGGCCAAAACCATCGAGATCGGCCAGATCCCGCCGAACCGCCGCGCCCTCTTGATGGCCAGCAAGGACGCCAAAGTCCGCGATCGCGCCCGCTCACTCTTCGGAGCAGACGCTCCCAGCCCTCGCAAAGAGGTCATCGACCGCTATCAAGTCGCGCTCAAACGGGCCGGGCACCGCGATCTTGGAGAAAAGATCTTCGAGCGCGAATGTACCACCTGCCACCAACTCGGTGAGCGCGGCCACGCCGTCGGCCCCAACCTGACCTCAGTCCAGCGCCGCACGGCCGACGAGATCCTGATCCACATCCTCGACCCCAACCGCGAGGCCGCTCCGGACTTCCTCGAATACACCGTCGCTCTCAAGGACGGCCGCGTCGTGAGCGGCTTGATCAACGCCGAGACCGCGACGGGCGTTACCCTCAGACGAGCCGAAGGCGTGGAAGAAACCATCTTGCGGCAAGACGTCGAGTCGATCGCCGGCACCGGCAAATCGTTGATGCCCGAAGGCCTGGAAACCAAGATCAATCCGGACGAAATGGCCGACCTGCTCACGTTTCTCCTGGAGCTGCAAAAGTGACCGCCCCCCGGCCGAAGGCCGAACCGCCTTCAAAGATCTGGGACCTTCACTGTCACCTCGCCGGTGCCCCTGGACGGACGCCCGAGGAGAAAATGGCCCACCTGATCGCCTGCTCCAGTCGAATTGGGATCGAGCGGATCGTCGTGTTCATGGGCTATCCGTTCATCACCGATCCATCCCCCAACGAACTCCGCCACCAGAACGATCAGGTCTTGCAAGCCCTCAGCCGCCATCACGATCGCGCCTTCGGCTTCGTCTATGTCAGCCCCGCGCATCCGGAAGTCAGCCTGGCCGAGATCGACCGCTGCGTGCGAGACGGCCCGATGGTCGGCATCAAGCTCTGGGTGGCCAGGCGATGTAACGTGCCTGAGATCGACCCGATCATCCAGCGCGCGGCTGAATTAAACGCGGTTATTTTTCAACACACCTGGATGAAAGCTGGCGGCAATCTCCCGGGCGAATCCAGTCCGATGGACCTGGCGGAACTGGCCGCGAGACATCCCAAAACCCACTTGATCTGCGGCCATTCCGGTGGGGACTGGGAACGCGGAATCCGGGTCGTGCGGTCGCTCCCGAATGTTTCGGCTGATCTGGCGGGGTCCGACCCGACGGCCGGATATGTCGAAATGGCCGTGCGTGAACTAGGGTCTGATCGCGTGCTTTACGGCAGTGACGCAGCCGGGCGCAGCTTCTCCTCACAGCTTGGCAAGGTCTTGGGCGCGGACCTGCCCGAAGAGGATCGACGGCGGGTTCTCGGCGGCAACCTCCGCCGCTTGTTGACGCCCATCCTGCGGGCGAAGGGAGTCCGGGTATGATCGACGTCAACGTCTCGATTGGCCACTGGCCCTTCCGTCGCCTGCCCCTTGATGATCCTACAAAACTGGCCGACATGCTCATCGATCACGGCGTGATCGAGGCATGGACCGGAAGTTTCGACGCCCTCCTCCATGAAGACGTCTCCGCAATCAATACCCGACTAGCCGAGACCTGTCGCGCCGGGCACCCCGGCTTGCTCGTACCCTTCGGCGCCGTCAATCCGAACCTACCTGACTGGGTTGAAGACCTCCGCCGCTGCGTCGAAGTCCACCAGATGCCCGGCATCCGGCTTCATCCCAATTATCACGGCTATTCACTTGATGATCCTGAATGCGTTAAACTTCTGGACCTGGCGGCCCAGCGCGGTTTGATCGTGCAAATCGCGGTCAAGATGGAAGATGTACGCACCCAATTTCCACTCTTGCGCGTGCCCGATGTGAACCTTGACCCGTTGCCGGGTCTGATCGGACGGTTCCCGGGGCTCCGGATTGTGCTGCTCAACGCCTTGAACGCCGTGCGCGGCGAACCCTTGAAAACACTGACGGGAACGAACAAGGTCGCCGTGGAAATCGCGATGCTCGAAGGAATCTGCGGCGTCGAGCACCTGATCGACGAGATTGGCGTCAGTCCGATCTTGTTCGGCTCACTCGCCCCGTTGTTTGTTTTCGAATCGGCCCTCCTGAAGCTCAAGGAATCTCCGCTCACGCCCGAGCAGCGTCGCGCGATCACCCTGGACAACGCCCGGCGCACCCTTCGGCCCCTACTGGGAGATTGACAACAACCACGCGCCACTGTAATCGTAAAGTAGTGTGGACCAGGAAGATTGCGACATCCAAAATTCTGGATGTCAGGCGGCCGTCCCGCCCGTGATCTCCTGATGTACGGCGGCCGTCCCGGCCGTA
>JBDTIR010000100.1:0-3411 GCA_039936275.1 Isosphaeraceae bacterium
ATGCCTTAAGGCGCAGCGGCCCGAGGCCCCTTCAGTGCTCGGGGGCGGGCCCGGTTGGGCAACGGGGTGCCGGTTTCGCGGTCGAACTCGTCGGAACTGAGGACGGCGGGCGGTTGGTCGTCGTTGGCGTTCTCCCAGTCGTTCAAGACGGTTCGCAAGGTGGCGAGGGTCTCGGCGTGCCGCGGATCAAGCGCGAGATTGTGCCACTCGTGAGGGTCGGCGTCCAGGTCGTACAGTTCTTCTTCGGGGCGAGGCTTATTGAAACACGACATGAGTACAGCGGGTAGGCGTCCCTCGTCGCGCAGGCGGCGCATCGCCTGGAAGGTTGGGCTGCGCACGGCGTCGGCGGGCGGGGTGTTGGCGACCTCGTGGTCATAGTTGCGGATATATTTAAATTGCTTGGACCGAACCGCGCGGCCTCTCGCCAGGTAGTCGTGCCAGTTATGTTCAGCGAAGATATATTTTTGAATACTCGCGGTCGGATCGCTTAAGAGCGTGGCGAAGCTGGCCCCTTGAACGGTGCTTGGCTTGGCGACTCCAGCCAGTTCCAGAACAGTCGGGGCGATGTCGATCGAACTGACCAGCGCGCCGCAGGTGGTTCCCGGTTTGATCCGGCTTGGCCATCGAGCGATGAGCGGGGTCTTGATTCCATCGTCGTACATGGTCGTTTTGCAACGGGGGAACGGTCGGCCGTTGTCGCTGAGAAAGAGGACCAGGGTCTGGTCGGCGACCCCTTGGCGGTCCAGTTCGTCGAGGACTGCGCCGACGTGGCGATCGAGCCGGCCGATTTCGTCGTAATACATCGCCAGGTCTTTGCGCACCTCGGGCAAGTCAGGCAAGACGGCAGGGACGACGACGTCTTCAGGGCGGTGCGGTGGGTCGAGGGTGCCCGGCTCATAGTCTCGGTGCGGGTCGAGCGAGGCCAGCCAGAGGAAGAACGGCTGATCGCGAGGACGATCGCGGAGGGTCGATACCCACTGATCGCAGCCGCTTGCGGCGTCCCCTTTGGCGGCGGTGGTCAGTCGCGTTTTGCCTTTACGAAGCTGGAACCCGGACGGATCAGCTTCGCGCACCAGATTGAATCGCCCCTTGATCGCGTCTCCCATATGCCACTTGCCCGCGGCGGCGGTCCAGTAGCCGTCGGCCTTGAGTTTCTCGACAAACGTGACCTGCTTGCCCGGCAAGGGCCAGTGCAGTTCCTCGGCGTCGGTATTATGAGGATAGCGGCCGGTGATAATGCTGGCCCGGCTGGGGCTGCACGAGCTACAGGTCAAAAACGCTCGATCGAACTTCAACCCTTCCCTGGCCAGGCGGTCTATGTTCGGCGTGCTGACCTTCGGATTGCCAAAGGCCCCGACGTCGTCCCAGGCCAGGTCGTCGGCGATCATCAAGACGACGTTCGGCTGATCCGCCCGAGAGGCCCCGTTTGCCTGGCCGATAATCGTCACGATGACAGCCGCCGCAGACAGGGTGAACTTCATTGATGAATCTCAATAGGCGTGTCGAAGTTGGTCGGGGCGATCCGGCGAGTAGTCTTCGTGTCCTCGGTGACGCCGGCTTGATGGTAATCTGAAACGAGTCTCGACGCCAAGGGGGCCGTCGGGAGTGGGTTGCGCCCATCTGTTGGTTCGCGGTTCGAACCCATCCCGTCTTGAGGTTCGCTCGCAATCCAAACTACCGCTTACCGACGTGGCGAGTGCTGGACGGCGTCGATGGTCAAGGGGCCAAACCAGGCCATCGGCCGCATGAAGTTTGATCGGAGATGCCCGGGGAGAGGTGGGGTGTCGGACATCGCCAGCATCCGGTAATGACCATTGCCGATCGGACGAGTGGTGATCTCCCAGTTCCCATTCGCGTCGGCGGTCGTCGTCCCGACGCGCCCAAGCTGATCGACCCCCGCGCGGGTCGTGAAGATCCGCACGGACGCCCCGGGGGCGGCGGACCCGGCGAAGACGGGCCGGTTTGTGTCCGAGGTTCGGCTGGTGCGGGCATCGGGATTGACCAGGTCCCCGGTCAAGGTGGCGGCCTTGATTGCCGGGGCGCCGTCGCCGAGGGTCGGCACGACGTTGATCTGATACCAGTCGGTCATGCCGAACTTGCCGCTGTGGCTGAGCCCGGGGGCCGTCAAGTTGAAGTAACTTGCCTCGCCGATGACCGGCACCTGACCCCAGAGGTTGTAGACCCCTTTGTTCGACCCATACGTCATCGAGACCGGAGTGTGCTGATAAAAGACCTCGGCGTCGTCCACGTTGTCGGGCACGATGACCGGGGGATCGCCCGCTTTGGATTGATAGGTGTTAATTGTTGCCTTGGCGATCTTGCCGAGCAAGCCGCTTGACACGCTGTATTGCTTGCCAGGGGTGCCGTTGTTGGCCGAGTGGGGGTCGATCATCGTGTCCTTGAGGAACCCGGCCCGCATCTGCGGCGGGGCGTCGCTCTTGAGCTTGAGGATCGTCTGACCGGCGATGACACTGCCTTCACTGTGGCTGATGAAGTGGACGTCCACCGGCTCATTGGCGGGGAAGGTGTTCACCGCATCGACAACCATCGACGCCAGCCTGGGGCTTTGCTTCACCGCCATCCCCGGGGTCCGACTCTGCGGGACCCAGTTATAGGCAATGACCTTATCATATCCTTGGTCCTTGAGCGCGGAGGCCATTCGCCGCTCCCAAGGAGGCCCCTGGTCCCAATCCATCGGCTGCAAGCCGCCATGGACGATGACACCCACGACGTGCTTGCGGAACGAGGCCGTGTTGTTCGAGACGTTTGATTCGGCGACCTGACGTCCAGGATTGGCGACGACCAGGACGAACGGTTGGTGCGGGTCTGGCGGCAGGCCGTCGGCCAAGGGGATGGTCAGTTGGTGTTTTCCGACCGCCAGGGCGGGTTGACCGTCGAGGCCAAGCGTCGGGGAGACCGGGATCGAGCCTACCTTGGTGTCGCTGGGGTCGAATGCGTTGTCGGCCGATCGGTAGACGGCGAACTCGACCGGGCTGCCGATCGAAGCGTTCTTCACGTCGTAGCTGACGCTCACGCTCCGCGAATCAAGCGTCGAGGCGGAGAGCATCGCCAGGTCGGGCGTGGCGGTTGAGAGCATCTGCCGTCCTTCGAGGGACTCGACAGCGGGCGTTCTGGCCAGAGTCGAGGCTCGACCTCGTCCGGATCGTTCCCGAGTGCTCCTGAACCGACCCGATCGGAACTCGAGTCGCATAAGTGGCACCTCGAAGTAGGCATCGCGGCTCGCACCGCTCGATTTACGTCCGCCAAAGGCAAGGCCAGCTTCAACGCAGTTGCCAACGCCAACCAAAGGCCCGACCCCCATACCCCACACCAACTCATGGGGGACTGGACGTCTTCTTCGGCCAATCGGCGTAATCGACATGATCCTTTTTTTTGAAAGAGTCCGCCATG
>JBDTIR010000101.1:0-6567 GCA_039936275.1 Isosphaeraceae bacterium
GAACACCCGCGAGACCTCGCCAGCCAGCTCGACCGGCTGCGCCCCTTGAGCAGCGATAAAGACCGCCGCGCCGTTCTGGGCCGTGTCACCGTTGCCGGCGATCATCTCCCGGGAGACCTCGTCCCAAGGGGTGTTCTTGGCGATTTGCTCGGTGAGCCACTCCTGGAACTTGGGTAGGTTGACGAACCGGGGGTTGGGAGCGTTGATGTGAAACTGGACGACTTCGCGCCAGTAGCTCGCCCAGTTCCTGGCGTACCCGGGGCTGGCGAGCAGGCGGTCAATCAACTCGGCCCGCTTGGATTTGCTCTTGCTCTGAACGAACGAGACGACCTGCTGGGGGGCTGGCAAGGCGCCGGTCATGTCGAGAGTGACGCGGCGGATGAACTCTTCATCACTGGTCAGGCGGGCCGGCGTGGTCTTGGCTTCGGCCAGGGACTTTTCGAGCAATGCGTCGATCGCGGCCGGCGTGAGTGACGACTTCCGAACCGTCCGCGCCGGTCGGTCGAGTGTCTTGAGCGGGTCTTTGGTGGTGAAACCCTTGGCGGCGGACTTCGCTTCGTTCTGGAACGAGGCGCCGAGATCCTGAAAATCCTTGAGCAGGGCACGCGCTTCCTTGACCTCGTCCGCCTTCGAGGGGGCCGCCGGCTCTGCCGCTTGAGCCATCGAGAGGCCGACGACCAGGGCTGCGGAGACGGCCAGGCTCCACCAGACTTGCCCACTACCGAATCGTGCCATGACCCGTTCCGTCCTTTCGCGCCGAAGAGCGAGGCTTGCCACTTGGTTTGATTTTTGGAATTCCAGGTTCAAAACGACCTGCGGTCAAATCGGCCTGGAGTCCACCCGCTCGCTCTTTGATACGAGATTAAACCCGGGACCGGGCTCGTGGTTCCGCCCCCTTCGGGAAAATTCTTTTGGATTCGCGGCGATCAAGGCAGGTTCGAAGCAAATCAACCTTCCAGCCAGACCATGCCCCGCGATTCAATACGGGAACAGCTTTGGGGGGTCGGGAGACAAAAAAAGCGGCGGGGTGATGTGGGTTCGATCAGGCGGCAGGGCGGATTAGCAGGAAGGCAAGCAGGGCGACGACGACCAAGCTGGTCAGACATAACAAGCCGGCCGGCATGAACTTGCGAGATTTCGCGAATCGAGGTGCGAACAAGCTCAACAACACGAGGGCCAGGACGATCCCCAGGCCGAACCCGGTTGTGGGGTCGCGGATCGACCAGCCTGCGCACACGCTGGCGATGACCGCGCTCAGCAGGCCGGCAATTAACGAGGCCTGGCTCCTGGCCTTGACAAAGCCCATAACGCCGCCAACGGCCAGCAAGAGGGCGTAGACCCCCAGGGCGATCTCTCCAACCACCGGGTTCATCAAATCAGCCCCTTGACCCAGAAGTAAGACAAGGCGCACAAAGCGGGCAGGCCGACGAAGATGAACGTGTACGCCAAAAGCACCGTTAAGGGGCGATCGGGCCAGCGGAACATGGTCGACCACTCACGGTTCGGTAGAGCAAGATTGTCCAGAATGCCACGATTCCAATAGGTTTCACTGTAAAGACTTCACCAGCGGTCGTCAACCGGGTCAAACGAGCCACCAGGAGGATTGCAAAGTCCAAAATCCTGGATAGTGGGTGGCCGAGACGGTCATGAAATCGAAAAGCAGCCGAGGCGGCTGTGAAATTTAAAAGCGGCCGAGACAGCCGCCCTACACTCAGACTTGGCAATCCTTCTGAACGAGCAACGAGTCAAGGGGCCGAGACGCGAATCGTCGCGTCTGGCCCCTTGGCTCGTAGATTCATCGCTCAAGTTCGACTTAACCGACTTGGCGGGCGGATCAAGGTCATCACGGGCCCGGGGGGACCGGGACGCCGCCAGGGAAGCCCGGTTCCGGAGCTTCGGGTACGGGGTTCATTCCGGGCACGAATCGAGGCTCCTGGACGTTGACGTTCGTGGGTCGGCCCGGCACGTTCTGCGTCGGGTCGAGGGCACCGGCAGCCGGTGGCGGCGTGCCGACCGGGGCGGCTCCAGGCTGGCCGGGCAGCGGTGCCGACAGCGCCGGGGTCAGACTGGTATCGACGCCCATCGCCTGCATGCGGGCCCGTTGTGTGGCGGCCTGCGTGTTGGCCCAAGGCATATCGGAGCCGGGTGGGAAGTACTGGACGTCGTCGTGCATGTACTTGCCCGAAGGTAAGGTCATGCCGGCGTACTCCACCTGGCAGCCGACCGACGGCAAGATCCAGCCGACGGCGAGCCCAGCCCAGAGCACCAGGCGTCGGCCCTGCGGGGACACCATCGTTTCCACCCTCCTTGGTTTGAGGCGACGGCTCTTTGGCGGGAAACCTTCCAGCCGTCGTCGTTACATCCTTGTGCCGACTGCGACGATTCCAAACTGAATCGAACCAAACCCACGAGGTGCGGTTGAGGACCCTTTTGGCGAGCCCCCCAGTTATGGGAGCGGCCACGGTTGTCTCGATTGGCGCGTTTGTTGGGTTCCGTCACAGACAAAGGGATCGGCCGGATGGACCGGTCAAGCCCAGTGTTTCCGGCCAATCGGCCCGAATGACCCAAGACCCGCCGCTTTGGCTCACGCCGATTTCGCTCGATCAAGGAACTGGGTAGCTGCGTGCATGATGGTTTCTTCGTTTGCCTCAGTGCGAGGCAACTCCGCGGTCAGCCGTCCTTCGCAGAGAACCAGGATGCGGTCGGAGACGGCCAAGAGCTCGGGCAGTTCGCTGGAGGTCATCACGATGCCTACCCCTTCATGGGTCGCCAGGTGGCGGATGAGCGCATAGATTTCGGCCTTGGCCCCGACGTCGATGCCTCGGGTCGGTTCGTCGAGCAAGAGCACCCTGGGCGTCGATAGCAGCCAACGGGCCAGGATGCATTTCTGCTGGTTGCCGCCCGAGAGGCTCATCACGGCCGCGCCCCCGCCCGCGGTCTTGATCTGGTGACGCTCGATTGCGTGCCGGACCGCCCGGGTCTCAGTTCCTCGGTTGACCAGGCCGCGCCTGGCCAGGGTGTCCAGGTGGGTGATCGTGATGTTCTCGGCCACGGTCATCTGGTCGAAGAGGCCGAGGTTCTTGCGATCTTCGGTCACCAGGGCCATGCCTGCCGCGATCGCCTCGGCCGGGTGGCGGAACCTCACAGGGTAGCCGTCAAGCGTGATCCGGCCGGTCGGCGGCTCGGGACTGGCGCCGAAGAGGGCTTCGAGCAACTCGGTCCGCCCTGCCCCCATCAAGCCGGCGATGCCAAGCACCTCACCCGCGTGCAGGTGAAAGCCGATCCCAGAAAGCGCCGGCCGCCCACTATCAGGTGGGCTAGGCAGGGCCAGGTTGTCCACCTGAAGGATCGCCTTGTGCCCTTGGGCCTGGTGCGGCTCAAAGTGCAAAGCCGCGATCTCACGGCCGACCATCCACCGGACCACCTGCGCCGGCTCGATGTCCCCTTTGGACGCGGTAGCCACAAGGCAGCCATCGCGCAAGACCGTCACGCGGTCGGCCAACGTGAAGACCTCGTTCATCTTGTGCGAGATATAAATGACCGTCGTCCCTTGCTTGCGCAGGTCGGCGATGACCCGGAAGAGGCGGTAGACCTCGGCGTCGGAGAGGGCCGAGGTCGGCTCGTCCATGATGACCGTCTCCGCGTCAAAGGCCAGGGCCTTGGCGATCTCGACCATCTGCTGATCGCCGATCCGCAGATCGCCCAGTCTTGCCCTGGGCGAGATCGGCGTGCCCAGGCGCTCAAACAGGTCGCGTGCGCGCGTTTCCATCGCCCGGTCGTCGAGTCGGCCGAATGCCCCTCGATGCTCTCGGCCGAGAAAGATATTCGCGGCGACCGAGAGATCAGGCACCAGGTTCAACTCTTGATAGATGATCCGGATGCCGAGGTCCTCGGCGTCTCGCGGACCTTTGAACGCGACCGGCTGACCGTCCTTGAGAATCCGCCCTTCATACTCGGTGATCGCGCCGGCCAGAACCTTCATCAAGGTGCTCTTGCCCGCGCCGTTCTCACCGCAGAGCGCCAGCACCTCGCCGGCCCGGGCCTCGATCGTCACGTCTTCCAGCGCATGCACGCCGCCGAAATGCTTGGTGATCCCTTCCATCCTCAGCCGGATGGGGGGAGCTTTCGGGGCTGGCGTCGTCAGGTCGTCGTTCATTATTGGATGGCCATTATTAATTTATGTTAGGTGGATAACCTTGATCTAATCAAATTGTCATGGATGCGGACGGGGATAGGGATAAGGAACCGGGCTGGAATAGCGAGGCGGAGCGTACCTTGATGGAAACCTCGCGGCCCCGATCGGCGAGGGGAAAACGGGCTCGAACGGCTTGAGCCCGAACTTGGATCGGCCGATGGGACGATTCTGGATTCGCAGGGCCGAGAGCGCCGAATCGATCAAGGGCTGCAATTCCCTTGTGCTTGCCGCCGTCAGTTTCTCTTGATCGGTTCGGCCCGGGAGCCGGTCCAGGTCTACTGTCCGGGAATAGGCGGCGAAGCGCGGGAAGTCGCGGGCCATCATCGCCAGCCAGGCATCGACCTTGGGGTCGTCATATTCGTGTTTGCGTAAATCATACGCCCGTGATTTGAAGCTCCCGACCGGGTCGGCCCGGTCATACCAGTAGACCACCTTGAATTCCGGGTCAAGGCCTGCTTGACCGTGGGCCGACGCGACCGCCCAGGCCATGACGAGTGCCTGGATGAATCTGGTGGAGCGAACCATCGGAGGTTCCGCCTTTTGTAGGGCGTGTGAAGAAAACTCATGGGTCGATCGACTTCGCGGACGCACCCCTCGTTTCTTGGGGGACGATGAGGCCATCGTAACGCCGAGGGCCGATGGAGTGGAAGCTGTTCGCGTTGGCTTCGCCGTTCCCTTTCAAGGCTCGGCCTTGTATTCTGCGTTGTGTCACATCAATGGGCCGTGTTGGTGGTCGTTCGGTCGCCTTCTTGCGAGCGGTGTCTCATGCGTCGATTGCCCTTGGCCGACCAGTTTCCGTATGAATTCTATCCCCCGAAGGTCCATCGACTCTGGCTCGCGCTGGGCTATCCGGCGATCAGGCGCAAGCTCCGCCGTGAGCAGCTTGTGATGTCGGTCGAGATTCAAGGGCTGGAATTCCTCAAGCCGCTGCCGGGTCGAGGCGACGGCGTCTTGATTGCGCCGAACCACTCCGACAATGCCGATGGCGGGGTGATGTTCGAGGTCGCCCGCAGGGCTGGCCGCCCCTTCTGTTACATGGCCGCGTACCAACTGTTTGACGGCCTGAACCGGTTCATCCTGCCAAGGCTTGGCGCTTTTCCGGTCGATCGAGAAGGGGCCGACCTCAAGGCGTTCAAGGCCGGGGTTGAGCTGTTGAGCGCCGGTGCGCACCCCCTGGTCGTCTTCCCGGAAGGGGAAGTTTATCATACGGCCGACCGTCTGACTCCGTTGCGCGAAGGGGCCGCCGCGCTTGCCGTCACCGCGGCTCGTCGGATTTCGGAGACCGGCAAATCGATCTGGATCGTGCCGGTCGCGATCAAGTATCGATTTCTTGACGGACACGACCCCCTGCCCGCCCTGCTCCGGCTGATGGACGTGCTCGAATCCCGGTTCACATGGTGGCCTCAAACGCACCGCGATCTTGTGGATCGCATTTATTTCTATGCCGAAGGAATGCTCGCGCTCAAGGAGTTGGAGTACGGCGCTGGCGTGGGTCGCGGTTTGGTCAAGGAGCGGATCGCCCGTCTACGCTCCCTGATTCTCGATCGGATTGAGAACCAACGTCTCGGCAAACGCAGCGCCGAGCCCGTGCCAGTCCGCGTCAAGGTCTTGCGGCGGACCTGTCTCGACGCCCTGACCAGCCCCCAGACGACTCCGGAGGACGCCCACTCCTTGCGGCGCGATCTGAACGACCTGTTCGTCGTCGTCCAGCTTTATAGTTATCCTGGAGATTATGTGAACGAGTGTCCGACCATGGAACGCGCCGCCGAAACCCTGATGAAGTTTGAGCAAGACATCTTCGGCGTCACCGACCTGATCCGCCCCCGAACTCCTCGCCGCGCCTTGGTCCGGCTTGGCGAGCCGATCAACGTGACCGCCCATCTCAAGTCGGCTGAGAGGCCCCGCGTCGCCACCGCAACCCTGACGACCGATCTCGAGCATCGGATGCAAGCCTTACTCGACGCGATCGGGCCCGGCCGACCGATCGAAGTTCGTCGCGATTTGAGTAGGCCGAGTTAGTCGTGTCCATTATCTCCATGCGTCATCGTGCGGCACGTAGCCGAGCCACTTGGCCGCTTCGGACAGTTTCCAGGGCGTGCCACGGTTGTTCGAGAGGCCAATGACGACGATGAAATCGCCAGGATCAAGCTCGGCCTCGACGGCGCGGGTGAAGAGGCGGACGAGGTCGCCGTTGGACAGCCAGAGCGACCGCGCCCCGTCGTCCGGTAGGGTGTCGGGGCGGTTCTCGCCGCACTGGACGTTGCCGAGGCGCAAGGCGACGAACGTGATGTCAAACATCTGAGCCAGGCTCTTACCCAGCCGTTCGCCCACCAGCTTCGATGCGCCGTAGGGGCCGTCGGGTCTTGGTGGCA
>JBDTIR010000102.1:0-1908 GCA_039936275.1 Isosphaeraceae bacterium
TTCCTTGGCCAACCTGATCAAGCGGTCGCGCAAGGCGATGTTCGGGTTGTCGCCCTGATCGCCGAGCCGACGAGCGACCCATCGCCGGACGCCGGAGACGGGATGATCGAGCAATCTCAAGGTCGTCGCGTCGTCGAGTCCACCGCAAACGTCCAGAGTCCAGAGATCGCGCATGGCCGTCGGCTCGTCACGGTCCTTACTCAGCAAGGTCTTGAGCTTCGGAACAACCGCTTTGTCAACCCGCTCGGCCAGAATCCGCCTGGCCATGTCGGGCCACCAGTCGTTGCCGGACGTCCTCAAGCCCACAAGGTCGTCGCTCGACCAGGCCGACAGGTCGAACAGCTTGACGTGTTCAGGTTTTCCATAAGAAATCTTGTAGATTCGTCCATTCGTCTTATCCCAGTTGTCGCGCGGGTCAAGATGGCTGGCGCGCTTATCGTACCAGTCCACGACGTAGACCGATCCGTCAGGGCCGGTCAAGAGGTCGATCGGTCGGAACCAGGGGTCGTGCGAGTCAAGCAAAGTGCCGCCCAGCTTGGCGGTGAACGTCGACCCTTTGGGCGTCAGGGTATACCAGTAGACGGTATTGGCCAGGAGGTTGCAGCCCAGGAAGGCCCCTTGAAATTCCTTGGGGAACTGGTCCCCTTTATAAATGATACCTCCAGGCGTGACGTGCCCGCCAGGTTTGATTCCTTGATATTCAAGGCTATTAAAATAACCAAACGTGTTTGGATTATGCAATGGCCCATGCTTGGCGAACCCTTTCCAGTAATACCCCCCTTGCACCATGTGGAAGGCGATGAACCCGCCGTTGCTGCTGCCGAAGGCGTTGCCGGCCCGGTCGAAATCAAGGCCCCAGGTGTTGCCTCCTCCTTCGGCGAACAGCTCAAACCGCTTCAACTTGGGATGATAGCGCCAGACGCCTTGCTGGAATTCGCTCCCCTGGATCTTGGCGGTCACGGTGCTCCCCTGCGCACCATAGAGCCAGCCGTCAGGCCCCCACATCAAGGAGTTCACCAGGGCGTGGGCGTCTTGAAGTCCGAAGCCGGAGAGCAAGACCTCGGGGTCGCCGTCTGGTTTGTCATCCTTGTTCTTATCAGGATAAAAGAGTAAATAAGGGGCCTGGGCGATGAACACGCCTCCATGTCCCACGGCCAGGCCGGTGGCCAGATTCAGGCCGTCGAGAAAAGTCGTCACCTTGTCGGCCTTGCCGTCGCCATTGGTATCTTCGAGGATCTTGATCCGATCGACGCCGCGAGGCCCTTTCGGCGGCGGCTCAGGGACGCGGTCGTATTCGGTGCGCAGGTATTGATCGACCGTCACCGGCTTGAGGCCGGCGGGGACTGGATACTGGAGATATTCGATGACCCACATCCGGCCGCGTTCGTCAAACGTCGCGGCGACCGGCTGGCGAACTTCGGGCTCGCTGACGAAGGTCTGGACCTGAAACCCCTCAGGGACGGTCATCCGCTCAACGGCTTGATCCGGGGTCAAGCCAGCGGCCAGCGACGCCTTGCCGAAGGCCAACAAAGCGAGGGTTGCCAGGCCGATCGAGGCCATTCGAGACACCAACGAGAGCGTGCGCCGGTGAGGCCAACGCGACGGGTGCAAGGCAAGGATAAGGGGCCGGGACGTCACGAGCAGGGTCCTCCACCGACCGTTGAGGTTCGCCAACCGAGCAAAGGGCAAAGGCCGTCGGCAACCGACTGGCTCGCCCTTTGTTGTAACACGCCCTCGCCACGGTTCCAACCGGGTGCGCCACTCAAAACACTGGGCCGGATCGAGCCACAAATGGACTTCCTCCTCGACTCTGGTACAACGTAGGTCGGCCGTCCCGGCCGCTTCGGTGTAAGGGCAGCCGTCCCGGCCGCTTCGGTGTAAGGACAGCCGTCCCGGCCGCTTCGGTGT
>JBDTIR010000103.1:0-6757 GCA_039936275.1 Isosphaeraceae bacterium
CCATGCCAATCTCGGGGCGTTGCTGGCGATTCCAGCGAGTGGCTCAAGGGTTGGCGGCGGCGGTGGTGGTTGCCTTTTGGCCTTGGGTCTCCTTGGCCAGAGCGTCGGCGTCGGCCTTGCGGGCGAGGGCCTGAGCGGCGAGGGCCTGAACGCCCGGGGTTTTCTCCACGACGAGTTTATCAGCGGCGGCCTTGGCCGTCGAGGCGGCGGTCAACTCGGTCTGACGGGTGGGAACGGCGGCTTTGGCCGCCTGAGCGGCTGTGCGTAAGGCGGCGATCGGGGCCTCGGCGGCAACCCGAGCAGCCTGGGCGGCGGCCGAAGCGGCCTTGGCCGTCACGGTGGTCGCAGTGGCGGCGGTCGATTGCGCGTTGGACGACTCAGCGAGTTTCGCGGTGGCGGACTGAGCGGCGAGTGCGGTTTCGGCGAGGACTCGGTCGCGGTCGGCCTTGGTCTCGGCCAGGGTTGCGGCGGCGGCCTGAGCGGCGGTCGTGCTGCTGGCCAGGGCGCGAGCGGCCTCGGTCTTGAGGATGGTCAGTCGCCCTTCAGCGAACTGGGCGGTTGAGAGGGTGGCGGCGGCGGCTTGTTCCGCGGCCCGCGCCTGTTTCAATTTGGCTTCAGCGGCGGTCAAGGCGGCGGTCGTGTCGTTGACGGCCTTCTGAGCGGCGGCAAGGTTTTGCTGAGCGGTTCCCACTGCGGCGGCCTTGGCGGTAGCGGTCCCTTGAAGGGCGGCCAGTTCCTTGGCGGCGGCATCGGCGGCGGCTTGCGCCTGGGCGGCGGCCTGTTTGGCGGACTCGAACCGAACGGACAAGGGGGCGGGGTTGGCGATCAGGTTGCCGAGCCGCTTACCGTCCTTGGCGTTCCAGACGCGGACTTCGCCCGACCAGTCTCCAGCGACGACGGCCGTGCCGTCGTGGGTGACCAGGCCGCGCAGGGCCAGGTCGGTGAACGGCTCGAAGGAGCGCTGAACGCCGCCGTTGCCGTCCCAGAGCTTGGCGAGTTTGTCGCGGCCGGTGGTGACGATCCGGCCGTCCTTGGCGAACCGAACCGAGGTCGTGCCGCCCGAGTGAGCGTTGACGCTCTTGATCTGGTTGCCGTTCTGCATCTCCCAGAGCCGGACGGTCGCGTCCTCGCTGGCCGAGACCAGGACGTTGGAATCAAGGCGCCAGCTCACGTCTGTGATCATAAGTTTATGACCGCGCAGGTCGTAGAATTCGCGCCCGGTGCCCGCTTCCCAGACCGAGAGGCCGCCGTTGCGGTCACCGGAGGCGAGCAAGACGCCGTCGGGGCTGAATTCGATGGCCGTGATCCATTCGGTATGCTTCTTGGACTCATAGGCAAGCGAGCCGTCGGCCGTGTTGTAGACGCGAAGGACCTTGCTCGGGCCGCCGAGGGCAACCAGGGAACGGTCTGGGCTGATGTCGGCGGCCAGGACGATGTCGTATTCCTTACCGACCTCGAAGAGCCGTTCTCCGGTCTTGACGTCCCAGACGACCACGAGGCCCGACTGCCCTCCTCGGCCGCCACTGGCAAGCAAGATGCCGCCGTCTCGGCTGAATTTCAGGTCGTAGACCGTGCCTTCGGCGAACGGCAAGACGCCGACGAGTCGGAAGTTCTCGGTATTATACAGCAGGACTTGTTTATGTCCCGAGATCGCGGCCAAGGGGGCCCATGGACTCGCGGCCAGGGCGATGATGGCGTTGGGCCGGGCGCTGACGACGATGGGATCGGTGGAGAGTCCTTCGGGCATCGCGGGGGGGCCGACCGGCTTGCCGACGGCGGAGGGGTCGAGCTTGAAGTCGAACTTCGGCTTCTTGGGCATCACCGCGGCCCCTGCGGCCGTTTCAGGCGCACCGCCCTCGATCCATTGCTTGATGAGGTCCAGTTCGGCGTCGGGCAACTTGGGCGCGTTCGGGGGCATGTTCGGCTCCCCCGAGTGCGAGACCAGTTCCCAGAGCCTGCTGGCCTCAAGGTCGGCCGGCTCGATGACCGTGCCCGAGGCCCCCCCCTCAAGCGCCGTGGAGAAGGTGTCGAGCGCCAGGCCCCCTTTCTTCTTGTCGCCGTTGTGGCACGTGCAGCAGCGCGCCTGGAACACCGCCGAGACATCAGCATAGGTTATCTTTTTCGCATCAGCCCCGGGGAGGGCCAAGGCCAGGGCGATCGCGGCGGCCAACGTCGACATGGTCGGAAACCTCAAAGGAAGAGGATCTAGAAAATTTACCGCGGAGATCGCGAAGAGATCTCTCGATCTCTCGTTCCTTTGTTCGCGATCCCCACGGTCACTCTTGATTAATGGTTGAACAGGAATTCCCGGCTGTTGAGCAAGGCCCAGAAGATGTCCGAGAGCCCCTGGTCTTGCTTGGCCCCCGGTGCGAGCAAGGGGGTAAGCTTGTCAAGCTCGGTCTGGGTCGGCATCCTGGAGAAGCAGCGGAGGTAGAGGTCCACGACGCGCTCCTCGGGGAACTTGGTTTCGGTCAAGAGCGTCTTGACGACCCCGCCTTGCTGGATCTTGGTATTGACCGTGTTGCCGTTCATCAGGTGGAGCGCCTGCGAGAGGGTTGGCTCCATCCGGACCTCGCACGAGCAGACCGTTTCTCGCTTGGCACGACCGAAGGTGGTGAGGAAGTAATTCGACGAGTTGCCGTCGGCGATCTGCACGGCGCGAGCGCCCAGGGGCAGGCCGCGGAACTTGTCCTTGGTCTCGGTCACCTGGCTGATGATGTCGAGCAGGCTCTCGGCCTTGATTCGCCGCAGGTTGGCGTGGGCGAAGTTCTTCTCGTCGCTGGTGTTGCTTTCGTTGCGCTGGGTGGAGCGTTGATAGGTCCGAGAGTTGCAGATGTCGCGCACCAGGGCCTTGAGATTGTAATTGGAGTCGGTGAACCGCTTGCCCAGCTCGGCGAGTAGTTCGGGGTTCGAGGCGGGGTTGCTGATCCGGAAGTCATCGACCGGATCAACAATGCCAAGACCGAAGAAGTGGGCCCAGACCCGGTTGGCGAACGACGTGGCGAACCAGGGGTTGTCTTTTGAGGCGAGCCAGTCGGCCAGGACCTCGCGGCGGTCCTTCCCTTTGACGTCGGGCTCAATTCCGCCGAGGAACTTCGGGGCCATCACCTTGCCGCTGACCGGGTGCTTCACCTCGCCGCCGCCGGAGTCAAAGACGATGACCTCGCGATAGTCCTCCCCTTGCTTGCGGCCGATCTGCGAGAAAAAGGCGGTGAAGCCGTAATATTCGTCCTGCGTCCAGCGGTCAAACGGGTGGTTATGGCACTGAGCGCACTGAATGCGCATCCCCATGAACACCTGAGCGACATTTTCGGCCAGGAGCAGTCGATCCCTGGTTGATTGGTAGTAGTTCGTCGCCGGGTTCTTGAAGGTGCCGCCGTTGGCGCTCAGCAGTTCGCGGACCATGTCGTCCATCGGCGTGTCTTTGGACAACTTCTCGACCAGCCAGTTGTAATAGAGGAACATTGACTTATAGCTGATCTGGTTGGTCGAACGAACCTGGAGCAATTCGGCCCATTCGCTGACCCAGATCTCGACGAACTCCTTGCGGCCGAGCAGTTCGTCGATCAGCTTGGCTCGCTTGTCGGACTCCTTCGAATTGACAAAGCGATGGTATTCCTCAACCGTGGGCAGAACGCCGACGATGTCGAGGTAAAGGCGGCGGCAGAAGGTCTCATCATCGCAGAGCGGCGACGGGCTGATCCGGAGCTTCTTGAGCTTGTTAGCGACCAGAGTATCGATGACGTTGGCTTCGGGTTCGGCCGGGTATTCGAATTTCAAGGCCTTGGGCAAGACGAGCACCTGGGAGCCGACGGTGTGGGTCTCGAACCTGGCCATGACGAACGCCTCGCCCCGAGAGCCGGCGGTGACGAGACCGTCAGGGCTGACCGTGGCGGAAGGATCGTTATTGGACTGGAAGAGGGCCAGGCCGGTGACGTCGCGGTCGGTGCCGTCAGAGTATTTGGCCCGCACGGTCATCTGCTGGGTCGACTTTTCACCGTCAAGCACGGCCTGCCCGGGATAGAGATCGACCGAAACGACCGTTGGCAGCTTCGAGGCATCGTCGTTGGGAGCACCGGTCTCGATCCAGGTCATGAGGGTCTTGTAGAATTCACTGCCGGGCTCGAACCGCTTGCCGCCGGTGTGCGGCACGACGCCGGTGTCTTTTTCGAGGATGGTGCTATCCGCGGGGACGGCCAGATTGACGCGCCTGCCGCTCATTTCGCGGGTAAGGCGGAAGTAGTCGCCGTCAGGATCGTAGCCGAAGAGCGAGAGCCGGAAGCCGTCTTTGCCTCGGGCCGAGCCGTGGCAACTGCCGGTGTTGCAGCCGGCGCGGAGGAAGATCGGCATGACGTCGAGCCGGAAGCTCAACGGGGGGGCCACGGTGGCCTGCGTCACAGTCAAGGGGACGTTGACCGTCTGGCCGCCGAAGGCGACCTTGATCTCGCTCGTCCCGTCAACCAGGGGCCAGAAAGTATTGCCGTCTCTGCGGATCAAGGCCGGGTTGGCCGGGGTGATCGTGGCTTCGGAGGTTACGTCGCGGGTGATGCCGTCGGCGTAAGTGACCTGGACGACGACAAGCTGGCGGTCACGGGTACCGGACAGATGAACGTCGGGCGGGAAGACCTCGATCTTGGCGAGGGCCGCCTGCTGGGCTGTCGCCTGGCCGGTCAAGGCAATCAGGGCGACGAGGGACAGGGCGAATGAATTGGCTCGCATCAAGAACCTCGTGGAAAAAGAGTATGACCGCCAGGGACGCCGGAATTCAACAGAGGTTTCCGCAACGATCGCGGGCTTTTGGTTTGTTCAAGTGAGCGACCCGCCGTCAAGGGGCACCGGCCGCCGCCTTCTCAGCAGCCTCTTGCCGCAGTTTTTCCAGCCTGGAGAGTGGTTTGGGCGGGGCCTCGCTTGCCTTGGGCTTGGCCGCGGCGACGGGCTTCGGCGGGGCGTTCGGCTTGGGCGGCAACGGAGCATCAACCCTCAAGGCCCCTGTGCCGAGGTTGTGCAGGATCGGCTCGCCGTCCCGGGTAATGACAACCTGGCAGAACAGATTGGCGGTGTTACCCACCGGGGTCGTCTTGTCGGTCGTGATGTGGAAGACCAGGTCGGTCGTATCCTTGGTGATCGTCTTGACCTCGGTCGTTGCCTTGTTAGGCAGGCCGACCAGGGTTACAGTCGCCTCGCCAGGGAAGTCCACCGCCTTGTTCACCTTGACGATCAGGTCAGTCTCCGCCCCTTGTTCCACGGCGGCGTTCTGATAAGCCAACGTGACAAATTGGGGAGCGATGGCGAGCTTCGCCAGTTGCGAAGACACGGTAATCGGCCCGCTGGAAGTGGTCGATGAGCCGTTGACGACGATCTTCCAGGTCGCCAGGGGGGCTGCGCCGTCGGCGTTGACCGGGATGATCGCCTCATCAGAGCCTTCGGCGATCGACACGCCTCCGCCGGAGTTGACGCCTGGAGGATTCCAGGGGAGCCTGACGGCGATCGGCGCCTTGAATCCTTCGGCCCGCTTGGCGACGACTTTCAACGACATCGAACCGCCACGGACCAGGGGGACCTTGGGCTCGACGACCTCGATCGAATAGGGGGCTTCCTCAGTGACGGCCGCTGCCAGGCGATCCACGGATCGGGTCCAGAACGGGACGTTGTTCTGACCCAGGACCAGTTCGGACGTCTGCTGAAACTCCGAGGGCGCGATTTTGACGTTGGGGTCGGCCGGAGCGCCGGTGATGGTTGCCAGGGTGCCGCCAATGGGGGCGTCGGCCTTGGCCGTCAGAAGCACGGGGAAGGTGGCGATGCTGGCCGCCATCGGCTCGCCTTGAAGCTCCATACCCTCGGGCAAGCCCTCAGCGCCGATGTTCAAGATACCGCCGAAGTCTTTGCGGCTGGCCGTGACCAGGATCGCCTGTCGGTTGCCACGAGGGACGGCCACGACGATCGGCCCGGTGCCTCGGGCCACGATCTCGTTGGGCACGCTCATCACCAGCTTCGGTTCTACCGGGCTGACTTCGATCCGGTACGTGTAGTCCGGAGCGCCGTTCTTGAGCTGGTCGCGGATTGCGATGACGTATTCGCCGTCGGCAGGCGCGGTGAACCGCAGGTAGCTATCGGGGCTGCCGCTATCATCGTTGGTCGCGAGATTGCCGCCCCCTTTTTTGGCGATGATCAGGACCGAGTCGAGCGGCGACCGCAGGGCGCGTGCGAAGACGTGGACGTCAAGCACCTGCCCTTTCTTGGCGGTAAAGGCGAAGTGGTCGATGTCGCCCGGCTTCTCGATCGCGCCGTTGAGAGCCAAAGGGGGGGTAAACGGGGTCGCCCGGACATGGTCGTCGTTCGGTTCAACTTCGATCACGTTGCCGAACGGCGAGACGCGGACGAGGTTGGGATAGGGGGCGGTCCCCTGCTCGTCCTGCGCGACGAGGCCGAAGCTTGGCTCGGGGTTGGGGGGCAGGGTGACTTCGGTCGTCCGCGTGCCTGCGACGTCACCGATCCAGGTCACGGCGATTTTCTCACCAGCTTTGCCGCCGCTGGGAATGGTGGCCGTCGGGCGGGGAAAGTTGCCAATGTGGAGCCGATAGAGGCAATTGGCGTTGCCCGCGTAGGCGCTTTCGCGGATCTGAATCATATAGGTGCCGTCCTCAGGGGCGACGACCGACACCGTGCCGTCTTGCCAGACCAGGGCCGCGTCGTCGCTGGAGGCCAGCTCGAACCGCTTGGCGTCCATGATGGCAACGTAGGGGTCGAACAACGAGAT
>JBDTIR010000104.1:0-3430 GCA_039936275.1 Isosphaeraceae bacterium
ACCCCGAGGAATTCGTCGGAAGGGGGACGCCCACGGTGCGCCGGGTGATCGGGCTCTCGATAACGCCAGAACATATGCTGGACACGATCAGGCGTGTCAAACAGGCAATAGAAAAGTCCTTGATCGAACCGGTCGAGTTCAAGGAGCATCATCGCCTCGCGTTCCTGCCAGGCGTCGTCGCACTGGCTGAGGAAGGCGGATTCGTCGATGCGTTCGTTGTTCAGCCCTGTGTGGTCCTCGACCATTCCGGTGGTGTGAAACAGGCCGATCTCGTCGGCAAGCTCACGCGCGAACCCGGACGGACTGCTAATCGGGAACAAAGGTTGCTCGGGGTCGAAATTGATCGGCGAGGCGTACAGTTCCAGCCGAGGTTCCAGCCCGATCAGGTAGAACCGCACCAGACCACGAACCGACTGCAAGGCCCCGGCCTTGAACTTGACCCGCAGCCAGTCGCTCCAGTACCCTCGACGCAAGGTCAAGGACACCGCGCTCCCGGCGGCCCGGATCACAACCAGATCGCCGCCTGGATCGGTCTCGATGGTCAGCTCGCAACCCAGGGGAAGACCGTCCTTGGGGTTTCTGGGACCGATCAGATGAGTAACGAACCGTCGATCCGAACCGCCGGACAAGGGCACGACGCTCTCGGACTCGCGCGGGGCGAGGTCGTCGCTCGTTGTGTAAAAGGTCGGCGTTCCCAGGCCGCCGCGCAGGTCGGGCACGCCCATGCCTGAGAGCATCCGGCCGCGGCCGAGGCTCGGCGGATAGGTACACGGACAGCGCACGATGGTCGAGCCAATCCCCGAGTCGGACAGGCGGTCCCAGACGGCGACCCCCCTTCGGAGGTTGACGGCCTTGGGCGGCAGCCAGGGGCGGCTGGCTTCGTAACGATTCAAGGCCAGGTCGGGCCTGTAGGTTTGCGGATCGCGACGAATGAAGTCAAAGATGCCGTGGCCGCCCGGATTGACGCCGGTGGCGAACGTGGACCAGGCCGCCGGAGTCTGCGCCGGGGAGGTCGTGGCGACGGTCGTCAACCCCCCTTGCCCGGCCAGCTTTGCCAGGTTTGGCAATTCACCGGCGGCAAGTAAGGCCGCGACGATCTTGGGCTCCAGGCCGTCAAGACCGACGACGACAACCTTGTTGATCTCGGTACGCTTGGCCTTCATCGCTCCGCGTGATCCCTGGGTGACACCGCGTCGGACTGGGGCCCGACGTCGCGCCTTCTGGAGTCTCTTCGCCGGTCAAACAGGTGGGGCCTCGACCCGTGCCTCGTCGTTTTACGAGGTCCGAGCCCGATCACCCGCCCGACCCTTCGCGCGGCGACCTGGATCAAGCGGAGCGTGAGTCGGCCGAACATCAAGATGAAGCCCACGATGGTCGCGAGCACGGATGCGAATGGCAGTGTCGTTTCCGGGCCAAAGTAGGCGAACAGCATGCGAAGCATCTCCTTCCGTGGGAATTGTTCGGATGCGTCGAGCGTTGCGGTTCACGAAGGTGGGCGAGCGGCGACGGGTGAGCCAAGGTGCGAAGTGGATGATACGAGTCTTATCGGCGTTCTAACCGGCGCGAGTGTCCCAAAAATCAGGACCGGAGATCGAAATTCACGAATCAAGAATGAAGCAAGCAAGCCCACGGAGGGTACGAGTTTGATCGAACGGGTGCAAGGTCGGTCCTCAAGGCCGCCTTTGGTCGAGTCCACCGAAGATGCCGGGCCTATCGATCAAGGTCGTGCGCAAACCGCCCGATTTCACGACGATCACATCGGTGCGAGGTACTCTTTACATCGTTGAGGTTCCACGGATCGGAACGGAGAGTTTCATGCGAATCGGTCTGCACGCATCAAGGGCAATCGGCCTGGCGGCCGTCGCGGTTGTGCTGGCTGGCGGTTCAACGCTCAAAGCCCAGGGGTTAGACCAGGGGCGGAACATGTTTGGCTCGGCCACATACTATCCTGGGAGCGGCTGGAACAATCAGCGCTATCCGGGCGACGGCCGGAAGGCGTTTTACTCGACCCGAGACGGCAAGAGCTTCTTCGCCGACCGCCAAGGGAAAGACTGGCACCGCTGGAACGGTCAAGGCCCTCGCGGCTGGAACGGTCAAGGCCCTCGCGGGCTCAGGCGGTTCTTCAGTGGCTCAGGCCAGTCCGACCATGATCAACCTGGCGGCTTTATCAGACCAGAGCGCCCGGATGATCGGCGCACGGAACCCCATTGGTTCGGTCGCTTGTTCCACGGTGAACCCTGATGGTCCTTGAAGGCCGGACTCCTCGTTCGAGCGTTCCAAAGGTCAAGACCGGGCCAGGGCTTTGGCCTGGTCCACATCGTTCTGGATCTGGTCCAGAAGGTCATTGACGTTGTCAAACTTGCGAGTCGTCCGCAGGCGGCGGAGCAGGTCCAGTTCGAGTTTCCGACCGTAGAGGTCCCCCTGGAAGTCGATCAGGTGGACCTCGACAGAGCGGGTTTGCTCGCCAAAGGTAGCGTTGGGTCCGATGTGTACGGCGGCGGCGTGGGCCATGCACTGGCCGTCGATGAAGACGCGGGCGGCATAGACGCCGTCGGCGGGAACCTGGGTTTCGATCTGGTCCAGGTTGGCGGTCGGAAACCCGAGACCGCTGCCCCGCCCGGCACCCTTGACGACCACGCCTCGGAGTCTGTGCGGTCGGCCCAGAAGTTCAGCCGCGGCGTCGGTCTGGCCTTCGGCGAGGCACCTTCGGATGCGCGACGACGAGATGATCTGGCCGTCGAGGTCCGTTGGCGAAGCGATCTCAAAGCCAAGACCGGCCTCGGCGCACCAGGAGCCAAGCAACTGGGCGTCGCCGCCACGGTCGCGGCCAAAGCCGAAGGTCGGCCCCTCGACCATCCCCTTAGCGGCGAACTGGCCGAGAACGACCCGGTCAAAGAACTCGCGGGCCGTCAGGCCGAGCAGCCAGCGGCCGGTCTGGAAGACGCCGACTTCGGTCGCTCCGGCCTGCTTCAAGAGCGCGACCTTGCGTTCGGGCCAGGTCAACGGGGCCGGCGCTTTCTCGGGACGGAGCACCACGACCGGCGGCGGGTCAAACGTCAGGGCCAGGGCCGGTGCCCCTGCCGAGTCGGCCAGGGCGCGGAGCCGGCCGATCAGGTGGGCGTGGCCTCGGTGGACGCCTTCGAAGTTGCCGATCGCCAGGTACGCGCCCCGAACCGGCGCGGGAACCTCCGCGAAGCTCTCAAGCGTGATCACCGACCGAAGTCCCCCGCCTGTGGTCATTTCGGGCGAACCGCCCCTTCCGTTCTCACCTCTCGAATGAACCGCGAGCACCAATTATCGCCCCAAAGCGGTCGGTCGGTCAATCCCGAGGGGCGTGCTTTAAGGTGGGAGCCGAAGACGGCAGTGGGCAGAAAGAGAGTGCGCAGTGGGCAGTGGGCAGAAAGAGAGTGGGCAGTGGGCAGAAAGAGAG
>JBDTIR010000105.1:0-3281 GCA_039936275.1 Isosphaeraceae bacterium
GATGGTCCTGCCTCGCCGCTCTCTTGCTTGCCGTCGTTGCAAATCATGTTCAAGCGGCTGACACCCGACTGCCGAATATCGTATACATTTACGCCGATGACCTTGGTTACGGTGACATCGGCTGTTATGGCGCGAACGGGATCAAGACCCCGAACCTTGACCGGCTCGCTACGCAAGGTCTGCGGTTCACCGACGCCCACTCGCCGTCGGCGACCTGCACGCCGAGCCGATATGCCCTCTTGACCGGCGAATACGCCTGGCGGAAGCCAGGGACCGGCATCCTCCCCGGCGACGCCGCCTTGATTATCGAGCCGGGGCGGCCAACCCTGCCCTCCTTGCTGAAACAGGCCGGCTATACTACCGGATGCGTGGGCAAGTGGCACCTGGGTCTCGGCAAAGGGAACCTCGACTGGAACGGCGAGATCAAGCCAGGCCCCCTGGAAGTCGGATTCGATTCCTGCTTCATCATGCCGGCCACCGGAGATCGCGTCCCTTGCGTCTACGTCAAGGACCACCGTGTTGTCGGGCTTGATCCCAAAGACCCGATTCAGGTCAACTACACCATGCCCATCGGCGATGATCCGACGGGGAAGGACCACCCTGAACTTTTGAAGGTCAAGCCGAGCCACGGGCACGACTCCACGATCATCAACGGCGTCAGTCGCATCGGGTTCATGACCGGCGGTCATTCCGCGCGCTGGGTGGATCAGACGATGGCCGAGACGTTCAATCGCAAGGCCAATGAATTCATTGAAGCGAACCAGGACCGGCCGTTCTTCCTCTACTACGCCACCCATGATATTCATGTTCCTCGGTTGCCAGGCGCTCGATTCCTGGGAAAGAGCGAGCGCGGCGTCCGAGGCGATGTGATCGAGGAGCTGGATTGGTGCGTCGGCGACGTCCTGGCGACGCTCGACCGCCTCAAGTTGACGAACAATACGTTGTTCATTTTTACCAGCGACAACGGCCCGGTCGTTGACGACGGCTATGCCGACGGTGCGGTCGAGGCCCTGGGCGAACACAAGCCGTCCGGCCCGCTTCGAGGCGGAAAATACAGCCCGTATGAAGGCGGGACCCGCGTTCCGTTCCTGGTGCGCTGGCCAGGGAAAATCAAGCCGGGCGACTCGTCGGCACTCCTCTGTCAGATCGACCTGCTGGCGACGTTTGCCGCCCTGGTCAAACAAGACGTACCTGCCGGGGCCGGCCCCGATAGTATGAACCTCTTGCCCGCGCTTCTGGGCGAGTCAGACCAGGGGCGCGACCATCTCGTCGAGCATGCCAACGTCCTGTCGATCCGCAAAGGCTCCTGGAAACTTGTCTCGGGAGTGCCCGGACGCGAGCTTCCCAAGAAGGTCGCAGCGAAAAAGAAGGCCGCCAGACGGCCCGCCGAACTCTTTGATCTCTCCAAGCATCTGGACGAGTCCGAGAACGTCGCCGCGGAACATCCCGACGTGGTCAAGGACTTGACCGACTTGCTCGATCAGGTCCGCCAGCGGAGCCCCGGTTCAGCGTCGCGCTGACCTCGGGATTGACAGGTGAACCTGATCGTTATGTGGAATGAAGTGCAATGATAATTAGCACGTCGGTAGATCAAGAAGAATTATTGTTCCTTGTTCGACGGTGCTCTTGATGTCGAGCCGGCCGTGATGGGCCTCGGCGATGGCGCGGCAGATGGCGAGCCCCAGGCCGGTGCCTTCGGTCTCGCCTGTCCCGCTCCTGGCCGGGTCCACGCGATAGAAGCGGTCGAAGAGATGAGGGAGATGTTCGGCGGGAATGCCAATGCCCGAGTCCTGGACGGTCACGGAGGACCGCCCGTCGAACGACTTCGCCCGGACCTGGATCAGGCCGCCGGGCCTTGTGGCTTTGAGGGCGTTGTCCAGGAGGTTGAATAGCAGTTGGCGCAAGCGGTCTCCATCCCCCTCGACGCGGCAATGCGCCTCGGCCTCGACCTCCAGCGTCAGGCCTTTTTCCTTCGCCACAACCTGCATGTGCTCGGCCACCTCCCGCACCACGTCATTGAGGAAGATCAGGTCGCGATTTCCCACGGCGACTCCGGCGTCCTCGCGACTGAGAAAGAGTAATTGCGCCACCAGGCGTGAGAGGCGATCGATTTCCTCCAGCAAGCCCTCCAGGGTGCGGTCGTCCTGCTCGGCTGAGCGTGGCGAGCGGAGCGCGACCTCGGTCTCGGTTCGCATGACGGCCAAGGGGGTCCGCAGTTCGTGCGCCGCGTCGGCGGTGAACCGGCGCACTTCGTCAAACGAGCGCTGAAGCCGCGCAATCATATCGTTGAATGTAATTGCCAGGTGCCCCAACTCATCGTCAGGGTGCAGGACGTCGAGCCGCCGGTCGAGCCGGTTGGCGGTGATCTCGGCCGCCGTGGCGGTCATCCGGTCGACCGGGGCCAAGGCCTTGCGGGCGAGCAGATAGCCGCCGCCGAGGGTGGCCAGCAGCGCGACTGGGCCGGTCAAGATCAGCGCCGTCAGGAGTTCGCGCAACGCCTCGTCGGTGCGCGCCAGTGAGACGCTGGTTTGCGCGATCACGGGGCCTTCGGGACCGTGCGTCAATCGGTTCAAGAGACGAGCATGTCCAAGATGCCGAAGTTTGAGCGTTTCCCTCGCCGTCTCCCGGTCGACCAGGGAGGGGACGGGCAGTTCCCCGCTTCTTAAGCCGTTGCTACGGAACAGCGTTGTTCCGTTCGGGTCGGATAATTGAAACTCATAGCCTTCATGGCTGGAGTAGCGCAAACCCAGGTCCCCGGGAACGTCGGTCAGGGTCGCGCACCGCCCGAGGTCGCCGATGAAGTCCGCCAGTTCTTCGGCAAGAGCGGCGTCGGTCAGGGCGAGCAGATGGTGGCGCATCCGCAGATAAACCGCGCCGCTGAAGACGACCAGGATCATTGACAGGACGACGCCGTACCAGAGGGTCAGTTGCCAGCGGATGCTCAACGGGCTCATGAGTCGTCCCTCAAGGCGTAGCCCACGCCCCGGACCGTCTGAATCAAAGGGGCCCGGTTCGGTCCTTCGACCTTTTTCCGCAGGGCGTTGATATAGACGTCGATGACCCGAGTCATTGCGCCGGTCGCTTCCTTCCAGACGTCCAGGGCGATCATGTCGCGGGTGACGGCCTCGTTTTTGTGCCGCAAGAGGTATTCTAGCAACTCGTATTCGCGGCCGGTCAGATCAAGCAAGGCTCCCCCTCGTTGCACCCGTCGTGAGAGCAGGTCCATCTCCAGGTCGTCGGCCCGCAAGACCAGTTCCCGGCCGTTCAGATCGCGGCGGAGC
>JBDTIR010000106.1:0-11761 GCA_039936275.1 Isosphaeraceae bacterium
ATGGGCCAGGTCTTCGTCACCGGGATCATCCAGGCCGCGCTGCTTCTGGCCAACCGCCGTCCCTTGAACTTCGAAGTTGTTCGGATTGAGATTGCGGCCGACGATCATGTGGCTGTCGGGAGTGACGACGAGGTTCCCCTGGATCTTGATGCCCTGCCCGCCCGGGTCCGTCCCCTTGGCTGGCTGGCGGGTCGTGCCGACGTCTCGGCCGACCGCGAACGTCGAGCCGTTGCGGATCGTGAAATCGTTGCCGACGCTCATCCAGTTCAGGTCGCGCCCGATCAGGATATTTGATCCATCGGCAAGATCCAGGTTGTTATACACATTGAATGTGTTCAGGTCACCCGAAGTAACGATCTGTCCCCCGGGATTGATCCCGAACAGGGCGATCCGTTCAATGGGTGTGGTGTCGAGCGGGGTGACTGCTCCCTTGTTGATGGACCGGGCGATCGTGCCCGAGAGGTCGGCTGTTCGATAGGCGAGAATCTGCCCGATCCGGCCGGTCTTGACCGTGATCGAGCGAATGTGCAACAGGCCGTCATGCGCGATTGAGTGGGTGGGGAACTGGCCGGGGTTGTGGACCTTCTCCGGACGGGGGATCGGGCTGATCTCCAGGGTCGTCAGAGAGGTGGATCCAAAGACGTTGATATCAAATTGGCCATTGCGGAGGGCCTTGACCCGGAGCGTTGGCCCGACGGCGGTGAAGACGCCGTCGGTGACGGAAATCTTGTACTGCTCACCGTCAGAATCGGTCACCAAGGCGCTTCGGCCGTGTCCATGCACCGCCGCGCCCGGGTGGACGAGGACGTGCGCCGCCCCCCCTCTGGAGAGCAAGCATCTGGGCTCCAGACGTCCGTCCAGGGTCGGACGCAAGGCTCGACGGTCTGCCCGGCGTTCCTTCGCGCGATCGTTCGGCATTGGCGGCTCCTTCCACAGGCCCGTCCGGCGTGCCCCGTTTCGATTCCTCTACCGATGTGGGGCCCTTTGAATGGACGGACAATCGCCCTCTTTATCGGCCGAGCGGTTGGCCCCTCGCGCTCCCAATCAACCCCAAAGGACGGGTCGCGGATCGGAATGAGGCGACTGCGTAAAATCAATCGGTTTTGCGGATTGCGATGGTCGGGCTTCATTCCGCACACAAACCGTTCCAGGCTGTTGAACCAAATCAAAGGCGGTACGACCTCGCCCTCGACGTCGTACCGCCTGACCGGAATCCCTGACGACTGCGGTATCAAAGTATGAAAACGGGATTGAGATCATGGATTCCATCCAAATATTTAAGAGTGAATCCGAATTGCCAACCCCGAAATCAAGGCATGATTGCGCAGTACGCTGGTCCGACAATCTTACTTCACTCCGCCGCTCGCGGGCTCGGGCAACGGGTTGCCTTCGGCGTCGAGCGCGCGGATAACCTTGGCGTAGGGCAAGGTCTTCAAGGCGGGCTCGACCCGGGCGCGATCACCGACGATCAAGATAACCATGTGATCTGGATCAAGGTATTTTGTCGCAACTCGACTGACGTCCGCCTTGGCGACGGCCTCGATCTTCGCCTGGTAGTTGGCGAAGTAGTCGTCGGGCAGCGTGTACAGAACCAGTTCGGCCAGGGTGCCGGCGAGGCTCGAGGTGGTCTCGAACTTCGAAGGGAACCCTTTGATGATCCGGTCCTTGGCGAAGTCGAGCTCGGCGTCGGTCACGGGCCTGGGGCCGGTGATGTCCTTGATTTCCTTCATCAGCTCGATCAGGGCTTCCTTGGTCACGGCCGTCTGGACCGAGCCGCCGGCCTCGAACGGTCCAGGGCCGATCCGGAAGGCGAAATGGGAACGAGCCCCATAGGTGTAGCCTTTGTCCTCGCGCAGATTGAGGTTGATCCTGCTGGAGAACTGGCCGCCGAGGGTGGCGTTCATTACCGAGAGCGGGAAGTAGTCGGGCGTGCTCCTGGGGACGCCGACCTGACCGACCGACAAGACCGACTGCGCCGCGGCGGGCTTATCGACCAGGTAGACCGTCACTTCCTTGGGCGTTGGCGGCGGCTCCGGATATTCAAGCGAAGGAGCGTCTCCGGGCTTCCAAGCCTTGAGCGCCTCTTCAAGCTGGCTCGTGATCTTCTCAGGCGTGGTGTCGCCGACCACAATCAAGGAGGCGTTATTCGGCAGAAAGATCGTCTTGTAGAACGATTTCACGTCGTCGAGCGTCAAGCCGGTGACGGTCTTGATCGTGTCAATATGACCATAGGGGTGTGTTTCACCATAGAGGATCTTGGGGAAGACGACCGCCGCGATCGACGGAGCGCTATCGGCCCGATGCAGCAAAGCGGACAGTTTTTGCTTGCGGAGCCGCTCCATTTCCTTCTCAGGGAAGGCCGGATGAAGCAGGACGTCGGTGAACAACTCGATCGCTTTTTTCTCGTGCTTGGTGAGCGTGGTCAAGCCAAGGGTGCTCGCCTCGTTCAGGGAGTTGGCGTTGAGCGATGCGCCGATCTCGGAGAGTTCGCCGGCCAGTTCGAGAGAATCGCGCGACTTCGTCCCCTCGGTCAGGAGGTCGGCGGTCAGTTCGGCGAGCCCCGCCTTGCCGCCGGGATCGAGGTTGTCCCCTCCTTTGGCAACGAGGTTCAACGTCAAAATCGGCAACTCGTGACGCTCGGCAATCAGAACTTCCAGCCCATTCGAGAGCTTCCTGCGCACGACCGGCGGCGGCGAAAACTCAGGGTTCGGTCCAGGGGTCGGCATCACGCTTCGGTCAAACGAGTCCTTGACTTCAACAACCTTAGGGCTGTCGATCGGCTCTTGTTTTGAGCGGTCCACCTCCGCTTCGGGGGCCCTTTCGGTGGGCGGCCCGGGGTTGACGTCGAGCCGGACGCGGTGGGCACCCAGATACTGGTTCGCCACCCGCTTGACGTCGGCCGGGGTGACTTCAAAGAGGCGTTTCAGTTCGTCCTTGTAGGCGGTCGGGTCGCCGAACTCGACGTTGTACTGATTGAGGAAGTCGGCCTTGCGCGTGGCCGATTGCAGGCCGATAATCAGGCCGCTTTCCTGCGAGGTCTGAGACTTGGCCACTTCCAGATCGGTCGGCCCTTCGGTCTTGAGGCGTTCGATTTCCCGATCGGCGATGGCGACCAGGTCGTCAAGCGACTGGTCGGGACGCCCGGTGATCGAGACGTTGAAGGTGCCGGCCAGGGCGCTGCAACTGTGGTAGGCGACGACGCTGGAGGCCAGTTGCTTGTCATACATCAAGGCGCGGAAGAGGCGGTTTTCCTTGTCAAGCTGACCGAGAATCTCGGACAGGACGTCGAGCGCCGCCTCGTCCTTGTGGCCGCGCTCGACGCTCGGCCAGGCGAGCCAGGCCCGGCCGAGGGCGACGCGGTCAGTCATCGTGATATGCTTGGACGATTCCAGCTTGGGCACGTTTGGCGTCAATTTCGCGACGTCCGGCCCCTTGGGGATCGGGCCGAAGTATTTGGCAATGAGGACCTTGGCCTCATCCGGCTTAAAGTCGCCCGCCAGACAGAGGCTGGCGTTGTTTGGGCTGTAATAGGTGCGGAAGAAGGCCGAGACGTCGGCGAGGCTGGCGGCCGACAGATCCGCCATTGAGCCGATGACGCTGTGATGATAGGGATGATCAGGAGGATACATCGCTTCCAGCATCTTCTCCATCGACTGTCCATAGGGGACGTTATCAACGCGCTGCCGGCGCTCATTCTTGACCACGTCTCTCTGATTGTCGAGCTTCGCTTGCGAGAGGGCCGGCACGAGGAACCCCAGGCGGTCGGATTCGAGCCAGAGGGCGAGCTCCAGGCCGTTCGTGGGCAGGGTTTCATAATAATTGGTGCGATCGGTGCTGGTGCTGCCGTTGATCTGGGCGCCCAGCTTCTCAATCGGGCCGAAGTATTCATTGTCGTGATGTTTTGATCCCTGGAACATCAGGTGTTCAAACAGGTGAGCAAATCCCGTGCGGCCCGCCTTCTCATTCTTCGAGCCGACCTTATACCAGAGGTTCACGCCGACGACCGGCGTGGTGTGGTCTTCATGGAGGATGACCTCCATGCCGTTGGGCAAGGTGTAGGTCTCAACCTTCAATTGCGGGACTTGCGGCTGTCGTTCGCCGGCCCTCGCCCCAACGGGCAGGCCAAGCACCATCGCGGCTGTGGCCGCGATCATCAAGCGGAGCGGTTGTCGTTGCATTGCGTTGCGAACTCCAACGGATTTTGTGGTTCAAGGCCGGTTTGCTTGACCCGGTACGACCGGCCTCCCGGCCGGGTTCGACCCCCATGTTCTAACCGTTGCCGGGTGGGATCGTCTAGCGTTTGAGAGCGTTGGGCTCGACAACACCCCCACCTCCCCACGTCCGAGCACGGAACCGTTGACGCCCTCCGAGCCCGTCTCAACGTCGAACCAAAGCGTCGTAAGTCGTTACAAGTTAGCAAGTTCATCCATTCCTTGGGTTCGCTCGGTTATTTGGCCCTTGGGATATCCCGCCGCCAACCCAACGCGAAACCCAAGCGTCGTAAGTCATTACGGTTCATTAAGTTCGTCCATTCCTTGGGTTCGCTCGGTAATTTGGCCCTTGGGGTACTCCGTCCCTTGCGGGTTACAGATTCGATCCGTGGTCGATCGGTGTGTGATCTGCTTGGTCCCTGGTCAGTTCGGATTGTCAAAGAACGTCGGCGCACGAGCACCGCTGAGTATTATCGATTTCCGACGCCCGAGATATCAGGCGAGGACTGGGAACATGCCGGATGCTGATCTCAGAATGCGGACTGTGTTTCCCTTACCTCTTGCTTGCAAGCAGTCCTGCTCGTTAGATTGTATTCTTCGCGTCGCTTACTCACAGATACGCTGGGGTATCACGATGATTTACGTGGTCGTTGGCTTGGTTGTCCTCGCATTGATCGCTTTGGCTACACACGCCCTCATTCAGAATAGCGAGCTTGTCGCTCAAATCTCCGCCTTGCAACATGAGCTTCAAGAACTGGACGCTAGCTCCCGTGCTGAGATCGATGGTTTGAGAGCGGAATTAACTAAACTTGATAAAATCAAGCATGTGCCAAACATTATCGAGAAATCCAGGACGCTCGAAGCAGTGATCGCCGCCAAGCTGGAGCTGGCACAGAAGGAAGACGACGAGATCATCCTCGTCGCCCACAAGGACGTTGAGCGGATGAAAGCAAGGCTCGCGACTAGGACGGAGCAGGTCCAGCAGAGGGCTTACGAGGTCATTCACTCGGCGACTCAGGAAGCCAATCTTCTTAAACAGAGGATCATCGACGAAACCGAACGCGATTTGAGTAAGGCCAAGGTGATGGCGTCAAAGGCGAGGAAGGACGCCAAGGAAAAGACCCAGAAGGTGGATGACGCGCTGACAATCGCCACGGCTTATGCTCTTAAGATCCGGGAAGAGGCCGAGGCGCGGGCTCAGGAGATTGGCGGCCAGGCCTATGCGGCATTGAAGCGCCTTGAATTCTATGAGGCTTCGGCCAAGGCAATGCAGAATGTGGTCGCCGGCTATGCGGATACGTATTTGGTGCCCGCCTCCCACGTGCTCGATGAATTGGCCGAGGAATATGGTTTCCACAAGGCGGGTGATCGGCTCAAGATCGCTCGCGAGCGGACCCGGATCATGGAACGGAGCGGGACCGCGGCGACCTGCAACTATCCCGAAGGGTGGAAGAACGAGTACGCCATCCGTTTTGTCCTCGGTGCCTTTAACGGGAAGGTCGATTCCATCCTCGCCAGACTCAAGCCCGCCAATCAAGGAAAATTGATCCAGGAGATCAGGGACGTGTACGCCCTCGCCAATCACAACGGGGAGGTCTTCAAAAACGCGAGGATTCACGAGGAATACCTGGACGCAAGACTGGAAGAACTCAAATGGGCCGTGGCGGTCCTGCGGGTGAAGGAGAAGGAGCGGGAGGAACAGCGGGCTATCCGGGAGCAGATCCGGGAAGAAGAAAAGGTGCGCAAGGACATCGAAAAGGCCATCAAGCAGGCCGAGCGGGACGAAGAGACAATTACCAAGGCCCTTGAGCGCGCCCGCCTGGACTATGAAGCGGCAAACATCGAGGACCGGGTGAAGTACGAAGCGAAGCTCCAGGATCTTGAGGAAAAGCTCAGGGAGGCGGAAGAGAAGAATCAGCGGGCATTGTCCATGGCCCAGCAGACGAAGCGCGGGAATGTCTATGTCATCTCAAACATCGGTTCATTCGGGGAAGACGTCTACAAGATCGGCTTGACCCGGAGGTTGGAGCCGATGGACCGCGTCAAGGAGTTGGGTAGCGCAAGCGTCCCATTCGCGTTCGACGTTCATGCGATGATCCGCTCGGAAGACGCCCCCGCCCTTGAGGCGGCATTGCACCGCCGATTTCTCCAAAATCAGGTTAACAAAGTGAACCGCCGCAAGGAATTTTTCCGGCTGAAGCTCCAGGACATCCGGAGCGTGATTGATGAGTTAGCGCCCGAAGTGAAATGGACCATGGCGGCTGAGGCCCAGGACTACCGCGATACGCTCGCCATGGAGCGGCAGTTGCAGGAGGACCCCGAATTCAGGAAGCGTTGGGCGGAATCCGAGGCCGCGTATCAATCGCGTCTTCCGTTCGACGACGAGGGGGAAGCGACGGAGCAAGAGGAGGAAGAAATGGCCCTCGCCAAAGAGACGAGTTAATCCTGCCACGCGGCGGGCGGTCGTGGTAACGCCGTCACGTCCTGTGAGACAAACGGGGGTCGGGGTCTGTGATCGCACTTTAGATCGGCTCGGACCGGTCGAAGACCAAACCCGATTGCTTGTTCCGGTTGCCGTCTTCGGTCCAGGCGATAAGGTAGACTGGTTCTTGGGGGAATCAAAAGTCGTCGCGGGGAGTGGCAACGTTCCCAGGCGCTTGGGTACGATTGGACGCTCCGCGAACGTCCGCCCCTTCGTTCCGTCCAAACGGGGGGCGTCGGCCCGATGTGGGACGAGATCGCTGTCTTTGATTTCGCACCTTTTGATGGAACTTCCATGGCACGCTCGGCGAGACGCGCGAGGACCACGCCCGGGGTCGAGGTCCTGGAAGGGCGGACCTTGCTCAGCGCTGTCGATCTGGGACTCAACGCCCCGTTGGTTGATCCGGCAACGAGCTTGCTGGTCCGGTTCAACGCCGGCGGTGCAACCAGGCGCGACCTGGCCTTGATCCGGGCGGTCAATGGTCGGGTGATTCGATCTTATCCTGACGGGCCGACCCTGGTGGCGATCCAACCGGGGACCAGCCGGGATCTGGCCTTGCGACGGTTGCAGGCGAGCCCCGCCGTGCGCTATGCCGAGGCCAATGGGGTAATTCACGCCTCGGCCGTCGCGCCTAATGATCCACAGTTCTCACGCCAATGGGGTTTGAACAGTCCCAATGATGTGGATATCGACGCGCCGGAAGCCTGGCAGATCACCACGGGGGCCCCGGTGATCGTGGCGGTGATTGATACAGGTCTTGATCTGACGAACCCGGAATTCGCGGGCAGGATCTGGGTCAATCCCGGTGAGGTCCCCGGCAACCGACTCGACGACGACGGCGATGGTTATCCCGACGACGTGTTTGGCTGGAACTTCCTGAACAACTCGGCCGACGTGACCGACAATAACGGCCACGGCACGCATGTCACCGGGATTCTCGCGGCTGGCGGCAACAACGGAGTCGGCGGCGCGGGGGTGGACTGGGGAGCGCGGATCATGCCCTTGAAGTTCATGGACCCCCAGGGCAACGGCGCGGTGGACGACGCCGTCAGGGCCGTCTATTACGCCGTGGGGCACGGCGCCCGTGTCATCAACGCAAGCTGGGGCGGCAATGATTTCTCGCAGGCCTTGGTTGATGCGATCAATTACGCCAACCAGAACAACGTCGTTTTCGTCACGGCGGCGGGGAATGAGTCGGCCAACAACGACGTCACGGCCAGCTATCCGGCCAATATTCTCCTGCCGAACGTGCTCAGCGTCGCCGCGGTGACTCAGGCGGGAACCCTGGACGCCTTCTCGAACTACGGCAGTCGAACCGTCGCGCTCGCCGCTCCTGGAGACAAGATCTACAGCACGATTCCGGGCGGCTACGCCACGTACTCGGGCACGTCGATGGCGACCCCGTTCGTCTCCGGGGTCGCCGCGCTCTTGGTCGGGCTTCACCCGGACTGGACCGCCGCGCAGGTCGTCCAGAGGATCATGACCACCGTCAAACCCCTGCCAGGGCTCGCAGGCCTGACGGTTAGCGGCGGGATCGTCGATGCGGCCAACGCGCTCGGCGGGCCGGCCGCCTCGACCTCTGGGGCGACCCATGGAGACGTCGGGTCGCTGATTTCGTATAGTGATAATGAGATCAGATCGATTATACTCTCGTCGGATGAATATGTTTTGTCGCACAGCGGGACGTCCGTCGGGTTCATCACCGGTCTCTATCAAGACGTGCTGGGCAGACCCCCTGAAGCCGCCGGCCTGACCGCGTGGGTTGGTCTGTTGCAAGGCGGCATGAGCCGTTCGGAGGCAGCCCAGACGTTTCTGGCCACGACCGAGGCTCAGCGCGTCAAGGTCGCTCGCTGGTTCCAGAACGACCTGAACCGTACCGCACCGCTGGGCGTCCTGGTCAATGATCCCACCGTGGTTCAGTGGGCCGCTTTGCTTTCCCAAGGGGCGCGCGAGTCGGACCTGCGGGCCTTGGTTCTGGGTTCCGATGAATTTCTGGCCGCCCACAACGGGACGGTCAACGGGTTCCTTGAAGGGCTCTACAACGATGCGCTCGGCCGAGGGAGCGACCCGGGCGGCTTGGCCTCCTGGACCAGCCAGTTGCAAGCCGGCAGCAACCGCGTGGACATCGCCAGGGCGTTCTTGACCTCGACCGAAGGGGTGCGCACCAAAATCGCCCGCTGGTTCGCCGCCGACCTGCGACGTCCTGGAACCGTCAATCAAATCAAGAACGGGTCGGATTTGATTGCGTTTAGTAGTCAATTTGTTTCGTGATTTTTTGAAGGTTATTGCTCTGTCATTTTGTATGGGCGAAATTAATAAACGGGGATGGATGCATAAAGTGGGAGGATTCCAGATTCCAGAATGTAGGGTGGCCGCAAGGTCCAAACTGAAATGCGGTCGGGACGGCCGCCCACCGCTCAGCCTTGGTAATCCTCCGGACGCTCCAAGGAAGCGTGCTTCCACGATCCGGCCGGGTCGGGTATGATCCGCCGTCAACGCTGGCGAGGGAGCGGCGGACCACTCAAGGGAGGAGGCGCGATGCGACCCAGCAGGATCGACGGGCCGGCCGGCGGGGCGTCGGCCCCGAGTCTCGCGCTCAGGTTGGCGGCACCGCCGCCGGAGAACCTCCGTGACGCCTCGGCCGTGGCCGAGCTGTTCATCGGCGTCTTCCGTCGCGACTTGCTGGCATTCTTTCCGTTGACCTGTGTTGATCCGTGTCAAAATCCGACGTCCTCGATCCCTTACTCGGGCAGCGGTCCCGACTTCCACCTGATTGACGGCGAGGACGCCACCGACCTGTGCATCACGATGTTCGGCGCTCGGTATCGGCTCCGCCTTCGCAACGGCCTCCCGTTCTCCGCTCGCGACCGCCGCCTGATTCGGGCCATCGGCGCGGTCCTGAGCCTGCGATATCATCACGCCTTCTTGATCTCGAACACCGAGCGGCTGGAACTGTATCGAGGGGGATCGGAAGACCACTACGTCGCCGCCTATATCGAGCCGACCGACTACGAGGCGCCGGCCACGCGGCCCAGCCGGATCGCCTCGGCCATCCAAACTTTGCGCACCGCCGCGCTCTCGACCTATGAGAATCACAGGGTCTCCACGGGAGCGCTTCTGGTCGGCCCGATCGACGATCCAGGGCACCCATCCTACCCAACATCGCTCGACGCCCTGCCCTACGGCGTGCAGTTGACGGCCTTGAAGAGCATCCACCGGCTCTGCGACGGCGAGCGGACCTTGTTCCAGGTCGATCGCTCTGGCCGACTGGCGGGGATCATTGACGTGAAACGGTTCGCGGCCGAAGTGCCGGGCCCCGATCGTCCGGAGGTCCCTTGCGCCCGGGCCTACCAGGCCCACGCCCGGGCGACCCGGGTCGGGGGGCATGTCTGCGTGGTTTTGAGCCCGAATCAGGAGATCAAGCTGTTTGCCGGCGGAACGCAGGCGTTTGCCTTTGCTCACGGCTGCTGGCGGCTGCTTGATCCCCAGGCCAAGTTCGCCGTCTGGCAACGCGCGGTGGTCTCGCCGGACCTGGCCTGGACCTTGTTTCAGGCGGCCCTGAACCTTGCCGAAGCGCGTCAAGGGGCCCTGTTCGTCGTGCTCGACGACCCTGTGGCGGCCTTCGGGAAGCTGATCTCGCCCAGCGATCGGCTCTCGGACGAGGTCTCCAGCGGCCCGCCGATCGCCCTGGCCCCGCGCGACCCCTTGGCCAAGCGCGCCCTGCACTACCTGGCCCGAGGCCGCAACGCCCTTGAGCTTGACCCGGCGGTCCTCGAATCCTTGGCCAGCCTCGACGGCGCGTTGGCGACCGACCACGACGGCCGCCTGCTCGCCTTTGGCGCGATCCTGCGGCATGATCCGTCGGAACTGCCCGCCTTCTCGGCCGCCGAAGGGGCGCGCACCACCGCCGCCCTGACCGCCAGCCGCCACGGCCCGGTCCTCAAGGTCAGTGAAGACGGCACCGTCTCCTGCTTCCTGGGTGGCATTCGCGCCTGGGATCTTTGAGAGCGCGGATTGCATTGAATTGATAGATATCGATTCGTACCTGAGATTCGTCAAGAGACACTTGACCGGCGCGGTGGGCCTGGAATTTGCAAGACCATCCCTTGACGTCGCGTCGGCCCAAGTCGTGGTTGGCGCGTGGCGATGGTCGGATTGCATCTCTGGTTCGCGCTGGTCGTTCCCGACGAGTCGGCGAGAGGTTAGCGGTCCGACACCCTTGGAATGACACCATTTCGAAGGAGTGGAACCATGAAGCGACGCGAGATGATCGGGGTCTTGGGTATGGGCGCGGCTGCGCTCGTCACCACCGAGGCGATGGCCCTCGCCGCCCAGGAGGCGAAGGACAAGGATCATGACCATCACCATGACCATCACGAGCACGTGAGGATCATTGGCGAATGCGCCCTGATCTGCAACATGACGGCCCATCATTGCCTGGAGAAACTTAGCGAGAAGGATGGAGACGCCAAGGCCCATGCCAAGGTTCAAGGGTTGGCGATGGACTGCCAGGAGTTCTGCGTTCTGACGCTCACCCTCATGGCCAGGCATAGCGAGCTTTCGAAGTATGCTCATGAGGCGTGCGTCGAGGCCTGCCGATGCTGCGCCGAGGCGTGCGAGGCGTCTTCGGAACAGTCCGACCAGGTCAAGAAGTGCGCCAAGGCCTGCCGAGACTGCGAGAAGACTTGCCGGGACATGCTTAAGCAAATGAAACATTAAGTCGCCTCCGAATCGGGCGGCAGCGCCCTGCTTGCGGAGAAGAACGGTCCGTCGCCGAGCCCGGCCGTCAGCACGGCCCAGGTCGGTTGGCGGGGATCGTAAAGGACCCATTGTTGGGCCTCGATCCGACCGCCGGGCTCAACCAGGAAGGAAGCGCCGTCGTCCGCCTGGACGATCTGGCCGTCAGCCGTCTGGAAGGCGAACTGGCAATCCATGTACACCAGAGTCGAGGGAACGGCGAGCCAATCGTCATCGACGGTCGCAGCGTGCCAGCGTTTCCCCTGGATGATCATCATCACGCAGAGTACCACTACGGCGATCCCGCACGAGGCAATGAACAGGGCCGCCA
>JBDTIR010000107.1:0-3771 GCA_039936275.1 Isosphaeraceae bacterium
GGGGGCAGGCCAAGCCGCTCGCAAATCACCGAGAGCGGGAAGGGGCGGGCGAACTGGTTCAGCAAATCGACGCCCCTTGGCGAACGAGCGGCTTGCTCGGCGAACTGGTCGATCGTCTCATCGGCGAGGGCTTCGAGCCGAGGGCGCAGGGCGTCGACGCTCTGCCTCAGGAACGCCCTCTCGACCAGGTTGCGAAGCCGCCGATGGTCGGGTTCGTCGCGGAGCAGCATGTTCGTCATCAACGGCCGTAACCCTGGCAGCCAGCGTATGAAGGCGAGCAGGGCTCGGCTGTCGCTCGGCTTTTGCAAGAACTGGTGATGATCACGCAAAAGGTCATTCACAGCGTCATAGGTCGTCGCCATCCACGTCTTGCCAAGCAGAGGCAGCCGGACACGGATCAAAGGGCCTTGCTCGCGAATCCTGGCGAGCGTCGGAAACGGGTCTTGCTTGAACGCCTGCGCGCGGAGATCGAAGGGTATGATGGGCGGATCAAACTTTGTCTTGATCTGAGGTTCAATACTCATCCGTGATTATCCTGGTTCGTTCGTCCGAGTGACGTCGAGATTTTATATTCTCAACGCCGACAGTTCGATGCATCGGGACGTTGGCCCGTCACGTGTCATAATCGCCGCTATTCCAAGGCGGCCAGAAGCACATCACGTCGCCCGGCATGACGATGACGCACCATTCCTCGCCAGGCTCATCCGGCGGTTGTGGGATGAACCCGAACTCGACCCCGAACCTCTCGATCTGGAACGGGGCCACCTTGATCCGCTGATAGTTGACCTGGCCCAGCGAGGCGAGCAACTCATCCCTGCGGGCTGTCCTCGCCTCCAGATCCATCGTCTCTCGCAGCCCCAGGTCGTCGATGGTGGCCGAGTGAAGCTGGCCCGCCAGATCGAAGAGGTAGAGCGCGATGAACTCTCGACCGGGGTCGCCTCCAAGGTTCGGCACAAACGGCGTGGTCAGGAAGAACTGCAAGCCGTCCTTGGTACGCCCGACATACTCGGCGTGGTAGTCGTCGTGATCGATGGCAACCGTTTTCGGTGGCCCTTTCGCCATTTCTTTGGTCTCCGCTGCCTGGCAACCACGTTCAGCGGCCCGTGCGGGAGGTCCGCTGCGACGCAGAGTTGTTTAATAAAAAATTCTGATGCATTTGAATTGTATTTGCCGGCTTTGCCAAACCCGAGGCCAGAGCCAGCCGGTCAGCCCGACACGGGCGTTGAGGATTTATGGAGAGGCGCGACTTTGCCACTCGGACGGATCGCGCGACGTGTGGAAGACGGCCAGTACCGTGATTCGGCCTGGCCCCGGTCGATAATAGATCGCATACGGGAAACGCGAGACTAGCGCTTCTCTGACATCACCAAAGACCTCGGGGTGCGCCTCCGGCCGCGATCCGATGTCCGCCAACACCTGGCGGACGGCGGCCGTGAACGCCGCGCCTTGCCCGACCTTCCGATTTTCGTACCAATCGGCCGCATCATCAAACTCAGCCTGCGCGAGCCGGCGTAGGATGACCGGCGGGGTCATCGGTCAAACCGCGCCAGGGCCGCGGCCTCGACTTCCTCCCAGGATACGCCGTCCTCCGGGTTCGCCGCCTCATCGGCCAACCGTCGGGCCAGTTCCTGGCGTTTCGCTTCGGAGAGCGGCTCGCGCGGCTGTTCGGCCGCCACGCTATCAAGGATCTCCTGGGCCAGCGCGATCCGCTCGCCGACCGTCATTCGGTCGATACCGAGTTGGCGTAAAGTCGCTGACATGCTCTCACCTCCACATGACCTTGAGTGAATACTTCTGGTTCAGAGTACGGGGCAAAATCCGGTATCACTTCAGATTTTGATTGTTGACTGGACCAGAATCATGAACTGACCTTCGGATTTCCAACCAACGTTCGGCAATAGCAATAGATGAATTGCTGCTCGGTCCCGAAGGGGGTGTGATGGAGTTCGCTGGTATGCTCGATCAGATTGAAGGTCGCGCCGAATTCGTCGTGCAGGCGATCGGGGCTGTAGCGGACCACGGGCAGGCCGCTGCAACGGAGCGGACCGTCCGGCCCGAACGCCGCGACGATCACATGGCCACCGGGCTTGACCGCATGATGCAGGGCCTGAACGTACCGAGCGCGCTGGTCCGCCTCGGTCAGGAAGTGGAACACCGCGCGATCGTGCCAGACGTCGAATCGGTGAGCGGGTAATACGACGTTGGTGGCGTCGGCTTCGATCCAATTCACCACGTCGGCCAACGGACCGAGCCGACGCCGGGCGACCCCCAGGGCCGTGCTTGAGATATCCAGGACGGTGAGGTCTTTATAGCCCTCGGCCAGCAGGTCGTCGACGAGTCTGGACTCTCCTCCGCCGACGTCGATGATAGCGTCGGCAAGATCAACGCCAGTCCGCCTGATGAGCCCGAGCGAGACCTCGGAATGCTCCTGGAACCAACTGACCTCGCTCTCGGCCTTGGTCGAGTAGACTTTCTCCCAATGAGCCTTGGTTTGCTCCATCACCCGCCTCCCTCGTTCTGACGCTCGATTGGTGAGCCTTCGCAAAGGTCTCGTCGTTCGCTTCGACGCCTGACATGCACCAAAACGGACACAATGTCATTCTCGCCCTGGAATTCCAAGCCGTCAAGGAAATCCTTCGCGAGCAACGGAACGTCCGAACAGTTGTCGTCAAAAGCGCGGTTGCACGGTCGGCCCGAACAACCTATAGTGTTGCAGCCAGTTGCATTCTCCAAACACGGTGGCCGCTGAAGTCCCCAAAGCCGGCCGAGTCCGTTGACGCCCTTTAACCCTTCCCCCCCGCTCGCAAGCTGACCCCGACGGATCGAACTGGGCCTTATTCTTCCGGGAGCCTCGCCTACATGGCCCGAGTCAGCCTGATCTTGCCCGCCGCGTCTGACACCTGGCCCGACCTGAACCAGGTTGGTCCGCTGCAACGCGCACTGGAAGAGGCGGGGCATGAGACAGAACTTATTGTATCAACGGACTTTGCGACGAACACGCCCGATCCCTCGACCGAAGGTTGGCGCGTCCTGAAGGCGGGGGGGACCGGTCAGGCCGCTGCGGCGGTCGAAGGGCTCTTGCGCGCCGAAGGAGAGGTCCTGGTGGTGCTTGACTTGTCTCTGGGCTATCGGCCGGAAGATCTGGTCAGGGTGGTCGAGCCTTTGGTGCAAGGCCAGGCCGACCTGGCCGTTGGCAGCAGGGTGGAGGCCGGCGACGGTCTGCCCGGGGCTCGGCGGGTTCAAGCTTGGGCGGGGGCCCTGGTCCGCCCGCTGACCGGGACGTCCGACCCGCTCTCGGGCCTGATTGCCTTGAGACGTGGCTTGATCGACGAGACGGGGGTGCGGTTCCGGGCTGTCGGGTCCAAGTTCTCGTTCGAGCTTCTGGCCAAGCTCGGCGGTCGTTGGGTCGATGTGCCGGTGCGCCCTTTGGCCGCGTCCAGATTGAAACGGCCCGAGTTCGCGGACCTTCGCCAGTTGAAGCATCTGGCCGATCACCGCTTCGGCAACCTTTCGCGCCTGATCCAGTTCTGCGCGGTGGGCGGCTCGGGAATGATCGTGGACCTGACGTGTTACTTCCTGCTTCAGAGGGTGTTTGCCAACACCACGCTGGCCGATCGGGTGGTGCCGCCCACCCAGATCACGGTGGCGTTGGCGATGGCGAGGAGCCTGTCCATCGCCGTGGCTTTGGTCTGGAACTTCTCGCTCAATCGACGGTTGACGTTCAGCTATGCGCGGAGCGGGTCGATCGCCAGGCAGTTTGTGACTTACGTC
>JBDTIR010000108.1:0-7362 GCA_039936275.1 Isosphaeraceae bacterium
TGCCCAAGTGCAACCTGTTCGGCTACGGCCAGGTCGAGAGCCCCTACGGTTCCGGTGAATTCTACCGAGAGCTTGAGGAAGCCTTCGAAGACCTGCCGAACCTGGCGCTCTCGGAGATTCGTAACAAGGAAGGGATCTACGATTCGATCAAGGAATTTCTCGGCCGAGGCCGCTGAGCGGGTCCCTTTGGAACCGAGCCCCAACGACGAAGGAAAGGCCCCCCGATGTCCACCCCGACCCAGACGACCGGCTCCGGCGTGGTCCCGTATCGGTTGAGCGTCCGCCAGTTCGAAACGATGATCGACGCCGGGGTCTTTCCCGAAACGGCCCACGTCGAACTGCTCGGAGGGCGGCTCGTTGATAAGATGACCAAGAACGACCCGCACGACTTCGCCGTGGACTCTTTTGGTGATTCCCTTCGTCGTGTCCTGCCGGGCGGCTGGATTGTCCGCGAGGAAAAATCGCTACGACTCGGCGCTTACTGGCGGCCCGAGCCCGACATCGTCGTGGTGCGCGGGCCTCGCACTCTCTACCGCAACCGAACCCCGCGCGCCGCCGACGTGGCCTTGCTGATCGAGGTGGCCGACTCGTCGTACGCTAAGGACCGAGGCTTGAAGTGGCGGACCTACGCCGCCGCCGGCATCTTGGTCTACGCGATTGTTCACCTCGCCGCGCGTCGAGTCGAGGTCTACCGCAACCCAAGCGGTCGGGGGCCCTTGGCACGGTATCAAGAGATTGAAATCTATGCCGAAGGCACCGAGGTCCCGATTGTGATCGACGGCGTCAAAATCGGTCGGTTGGCGGTGGATGATCTCCTCCCTTGAGGATTGGTCGTTCTTCTTTGGATTCCAGGGACCATTTGAAAAGCAAAGGTGGCGGCACGTTGGGCGCTCAACTCTGGTTTCACCCGGCCCCTTGGCGACCTGATCCGGCGGAGGCCCTTCGTGCGCTTCAAGCTCAGTTCCTGGCCGAGACGTATGACTTGCCCGCGTTCGTCAAGGAGCGGTTGGCCTCGACCCGTCAAGCCGTCCGGATCACGGAGGCCGATGGTGACGAGTACGGCATTCTGGACATTTATCGCGAAAGTCTGGCGCTGCTGGAAGACGTGGCGAGCCGCCCGCTGCCTGAGGAGCCAAGTCAACAAATTCAACTCATCAGGGCGATTTGCGCGGACAGCGGGGAAGGAATCGGCAACGTCCTGGATGTGACTGGAGTCTCGGATCAAGGCGAACCACCGGAGGCCCGGAGGCTTGCGATCGAGGAAGTCCGTCGCTTCTGCGCGACGGATCGGCCGGTCCTCGCACAAGCGGAGGCCGCCGTTGGTGGGATCAACGAGATGTTGGGACGAGGGGAATGTATTTGCTTTCCCTTCCATGTAAGTAATGACGACGTAAGTAATGACGACGCGACGCCGTCCGGCTGGTACTTCGTCGGCAACACGATCGACTGAACGTCCAAGAGGAAGTCCTTCAATGTCCACCCCGACCCAGGCGACCGGCTCCGGCGTGGTCCCTTATCGGTTGAGCGTCCGCCAGTTCAAAATGATGATCGACGCGGGTATCTTCCCTGAAAAAGCCCACGTCGAACTGCTCGGAGGGCGGCTCGTCGATAAAATGACCAAGCATCCGCCTCATGATTTCACTGTGGGCCGGTTCAGCAGCGCCCTGCGCGAACTCTTACCGGCCGATTGGTTCGTTCGTGAAGAGAAGTCGCTCCAACTCGGGGGGTTCTGGCGGCCTGAGCCCGATATCGCGGTCGTGCGCGGGCCTGACGCGCTCTACAGCAATCGTGATCCGAACGCCGTCGACGTGGCGTTGATTGTCGAGGTCGCCGACTCCTCCTATGCCAAGGATCACGGCCTGAAATGGCGAGCCTACGCCGCTGCCCGGATTCCGGTTTACCTGATCGTCCGCCTTGCCGAACGCCGGGTCGAAGTCCACCGCAACCCGAGCGGTCGTGGGCGTCAAGCGTCTTATCAAGATGTGGAAACCTATCTCGAATCCGCCGAAGTACCGATTGTGATCGACGGCGTCGAGGTCGGCCGGTTGGCGGTTCGCGATTTATTGCCTTGAGCGCCAACGGCTTTTGACCAACGACGAGTCGAGGAAATCAAGACAATGGCGACAACGATAGCCACGACAAGGACCACCGAAGCGGACCAGTGCGTGACCCTGCGCGGGATCGGCTGGGAAGGCTACCGGACCTTGCTTCGGGTGCGGGGCGAGCGGGGCGTCCCCAAGATGATTTACCTCGACGGGGACCTCTGGCTCATGTCTCCTTCGTTTCTCCATGAGCGGCTCAAAGAGCGGATGGGCCGGTTTGTTACGGAAGTGGTCGTCGGTCTGCGCATCAGGTGCATCCCGGCTGGCCAGACGACGTTCCGTCGCCAGGCCAGGCGCGGCGGGGTCGAGGGAGACCTGACCTATTATCTGACGCACGCCCCGGCCGTCAGCGGCAAGCGCCAGATCAGCCTGCGCACCGAGCCGCCTCCCGACCTGGCCATCGAAGTCGTTTACAGCCACGACGCCTCGGCGGCCGTCGAGGTCTACCGCCGGTTCGGCGTCCCCGAAGTCTGGATTAACGACGAGTCTTCGTTGCAAATTTTGGTGCGGCAGGCGGATGGGTCTTACGTCCCGTCCGCGACCAGCGCGGCGTTGCCGTTTCTCAAGGCGGCCGAGATCCTCGACTGGATGCAACACCCGTTCACCGACGACGAGACCTCGTGGGTCCTGGAGGTCCGCGACTGGGTTCGCGACGTGCTCGCCCCCAGGGTACAGGCGGCGAACGAGTAACGATCCAACCAAACGGCGCAACTCGTCCGCGTCGCCGGAACCAATCACTTTTCGAGGATAACCGCAGATGGCCGTCTTCCGCGTCCCGATTCCGACCGATCCCGAGCAACGCCGGACCCTGTTCGAACGGGCCGCCGCCAGGCTGTCGAACCACGGCCAGTACCAGGGAACCCCCGAGGCCGGCTCGTTCGAGGGGCACACACCCATCGGCCGCTTCGCCGGGGCGTATCGGGTCGTCGCGCAAGACAACGAGCTGGAGGTGGAAATTCATAAGAAACCGTTTCTCATCCCCCTGGCCTTGATCGAATCCGAGGCGAGGAAATTCCTGACCTCGGCCTGATCAGACGATTTGCACCAGATGAACATAAACCTTGCCCACTCGTTCTTCCGGAATTCTTCGTGGTTCGAATCGTTTTGAGGTGAACCAATGTCGATGACGGCGACCGACCACAACCTGCCCGCCGACCTGCGGGCGCTTCAACTCGAAACCGAGGACCACGCCCGCGCTTTCGGCCTGGACTTCTACGACACGATCTTTGAGGTGCTTGACTACGACGAGCTGTCCGAGATCGCCGCCCTGGGCGGGTTCCCGACCCGATACCCCCACTGGCGGTTCGGCATGGAGTACGAACAGCTCTCCAAGGGGTATCGCTACGGCTTGCAGAAGATTTATGAGATGGTCATCAATAACGACCCCTGCTACGCCTACCTCTTGCGCTGCAACCAGCTTGTTGATCAAAAACTCGTCATGGCCCATGTTTACGGCCATAATGACTTTTTCAAAAATAATATTTGTTTCAGTAAGACGAACCGTAAGATGATGGACGAGATGGCCAACCACGGCAACCGGATCCGGTCGCACATGGACCGCCACGGTGAGGAGACCGTCGAGAACTTTATCGATAGCTGCTTGTCTCTGGAAAACCTGATCGACATCCACTCCCCGTTCATCAAACGGCGCGATGAGTCGGACCGCTACGCCTTTCATGCCGACGACGATGACGACAAGGAGAACACGGACGCGACCTTGCGGCTTCAGAGCAAGGATTACATGGACGAGTTCGTCAACCCGCCGGAATTCCTTCGCGAACAGGCCCACCTCCGCGAGCTTGAGAAGCAGAAGGCCCGGCAATTTCCTGAGCAACCCGAGCGCGACGTGCTCTTGTTCTTGCTCGAACACGCCCCGCTCAAACCTTGGCAGCACGATGTGCTGGCCATCGTACGCGAAGAAGCCTACTACTTCGCGCCCCAAGGCCAAACCAAGATCATGAACGAAGGGTGGGCCTCCTACTGGCACTCCACCATCATGACCCGCAAGATGCTCGCCCACTCCGAGGCGATTGACTATGCCGACCACCACTCCGGCACTATGGCCACCCAGCCCGGGCGCCTCAACCCCTACAAACTCGGCATCGAACTCCTGCGCGATATCGAGGAACGCTGGAACAAGGGACAGTTCGGCCCCGATTGGGACGAGTGCGACAATTACGAGACCCGCCGCGCCTGGGACAAACAGCTCGGCCTCGGCCGCCAGAAAATCTTTGAGGTCCGTCAGGTCCATTCCGACATCACCTTCATCGATACGTACTTGACCCCGGACTTCTGCAAACGCTACAATATGTTTAGCTTCAAGTATAATGACCAGCACGAATCTTACGAGATCGAGAGCCGCGAGTTCAAGAAAATCAAGGACCGGCTGCTGTTCGGCCTGACCAACTTCGGCCAGCCGATCATCCGGGTCACGGAGGGGAACTATCGCAATCGCGGCGAGTTGTACTTGAAGCAGGACCACTTCGGGATCGACCTGAAACTCGACCATGCGCAGGACACCCTGCATCACCTGAATCGTCTCTGGACCCGTCCGGTTCACCTGGAAACCGTGGTCGACGGGCGGCCCACGCTCTTATCATTCGACGGGACGGACCACACCGTCCGCCCCCTGGGAGGGAACGGCCATGAACCTGAGCCAAAAGATCGCCGCCGAGCTTGAGGGGCTGACCGCCACGCCGGCCAGCGTCCTCGCCTCCGTGGGCACCCACCGCCTGACTTTGTCCGTCCTCCGCGCCGGCCCGATCGGTGTCGAGGCCGACGCCCTGGAGTTCGCCGTCCTCGACCAGACCGACTGGTCGATCGACGCCCTCCGCGCCTGGGCCGACCGCCTGGCGGCGCGCGTCACCTATCTGATGGAACCCCTGACCGTGGTCGAAGTCGACGCCCAAGGGGGTGAGGTCGAGCTACGCAGCCAAGCACCGACCCCCCGCCAGGGCCGCCGATCCTACTATGAGGCCCGCCTCGATCGCCGAGGCACGCTCCGCCTCCACCGCGTCTCCTTCGACGAGGCCACCCGCGAACGCGCCCCGGTCTCGTTCCAGATCACCACCGAAGTGCTCCAGCGTCTAGCCGACGACCTGGTTGATCTGGTATCCTGATCGGCGCTCCGTTCCGACAGACAAATAAGAGCGAAGGTGGGGGCCCCGAATTCCCGATCGGTTTGAATCGGCGATCGAAACCAAAAACGGGTCCCACCGATCTCGATCGTCCCGTCGCCCCGCGCCCCAAACCAAAGGACGCGGCCGACGGACCCCCGTTTTGAGGTGGTCCCGGACCTTCTACCCACCGACACGGATGTCGCGGCCGACCGGGCTTGCCGCGTCTGAGGTTGCGCAAGGATGCCGACTCACACCATTGACGCCCCGCCCTCATCGCCTCGGTTCCGCCTGAGGTATCTCGACGGCCTGCGCGGCCTTGCCGCGCTCGCCATGGTCCTGCATCACGCCTCGATGGAGGTTCCCGAGGCTGTGGGTGGAACCCTGTCCGTTGTTCAGCACGCCTTGTCGTTCGGGCATATCCCCGTGGACCTGTTCATGGTCCTCTCGGGCTACTGCCTGATGCTGCCGATCGCCCGCGCCGGCGACGGCCGTTTGCGCGGCGGATTCGCGACGTTCCTACGCCGCAGGGCCTGGCGGCTCTTGCCGCCGTACTATGCGGCCCTGGCCGTCAGCTTGCTCTTGATCCACTCGGTACCCTCAATGGGCCGATTCGAAGGGGTCCGCTGGGACGTCGCCCTGCCGGCGTTCACGCCTGGATCGATCGTGTCGCACCTGACTTTGCTGCACAACGTGCGGAGCGACTGGAGCCACGCCATTAACCCATCGCTCTGGACCCTGGCGACCGACTGGCAAATCTACCTGGCGTTCCCCCTGCTACTAGCCCTCTGGCGACGCGCTGGCCTGACGTTGACGATCCTGCTCGCCTTCGCCGCCGGGTACGGTCTGCGGCTTGCCGGGTTCCTGATTGACGACCGCTACTTTAATTGCATGATCCCCTGGTTTCTTGGACTGTTTGCGCAAGGGATGGCCGCCGCCTTGGTTGGGTTTTCCGACGACGCCCGGCTTCGACGTGCCGAAACGCGCGTTCCCTGGACACTCCTGGCGTTATCGAGCCTGGCTCTTGGCCTGGCTGTCGCCGCGATCGACCGAACCTGGCAGGCCGCGTATGACCCCTTGATCGGCACCGGGTTCGCTTGTAGTTTGATTCGATTGACCCGTTCGGTGAGGTTTGGCGACGGCAGCGGTCTTCCCCGAGGGTTCCGTTGTCTGGAATCGCGCTGGGCTGCCGCATTGGGAGCCAGGTCTTACAGTATTTATCTGGTCCATTTCCCTTTGTTGTCGTTGATTCATCTTCCCATGCGGGCGCAAGGCTGGGGTCCATCCGGCCGGTTGCTGGGGCTCCTGATGATCGGCGTCCCGGTGTGTCTCGCCGCGGCCAGTCTGTTCCGGATGGTCTTCGAACGGCCGTTCCTGCCGTCCCCCCCCTCGCCAGCAGGTCCGGCACGCCCTCGCCCCATCGGTCTGACGTCTTGATTGAAATGGGTCGTCGCGAAACCTTTGGCCTGTAATCAGGAGGATTGCAAAGTTCAAGATCATGAATGTAGAGCGTCCATCCCGGACGCAATGAGTTCCCGGATTGCGGCCAAGAACGGCCACCCTCCATTGGGAACCTGGAATCTGCAATCCTCCCGGGCTTTCGCCAAGTGGGCTTGACGCGTGGCCGATGGTAGCTAAGATGATCGTTTCGTCGCGCCAAACCGATGGCGGAGCGGAACCCGCACGCCCGGCGGCATCGGGATCTCAGCAGATAGGCAATCACGGAAATGAATTGTTTTCAGGCGAAATCGGGTCAACTCGCCCCTCAGTGGTACGTGATCGATGCGACCGGCATGGTCGTGGGCCGGCTCGCCGCCCAGATCGCGCCGATCTTGATGGGCAAGCATCGTCCGACGTACACTCCACATACCGATACCGGTGATTACGTCATCGTCACGAACGTTGACAAGGTGATCTTCACCGGGAACAAGTGGACCCAGAAAACCTACCAGCGTTATAGCGGCTACCCCGGCGGTCAGACCGAGGAAACCGCCCAGAAGCTGTTTCAGCGTTACCCTGAACGCATTCTGGAGCTGGCGATCCGCCGGATGATGCCCAAGAACAAGATTGGTCGTCACATGATGACCAAGCTCAAGCTTCAGGTGGGTCCCCAGCACCCTCACCAGGCTCAGCAGCCGATCACT
>JBDTIR010000109.1:0-2696 GCA_039936275.1 Isosphaeraceae bacterium
GTGCTCCAACGGACTCTGGCAGAATCAAGACAGCCGGGGGCGGCTGGTCTGCCAGAATCGGTTGGCGCACCCTCTTTGGCCGCAGCCCCATCGGCGCAATCTCCACTTTCTGACGATAATTCGAAGCACGATCGACGATCCTTCTTGATGGATTCGTGTGCGTTCCTTCGTTCCTTGGCAATTCGAATTCGCCCGTGGCCCCGCCACACGAGTCAGGTTTAATGGGTGCTTGCAATCACCAGCGTTCCGTCCTTGGTACGTCTGCCGCACTCGACCGTGGTCCGTGAGCGCCCACTCTTCGTGGGGAAGGTCACTCATAGTTTCACCTTGCAATTTTGGCAGTCGCGTACGTCCTGGCATGTGGAGTCAGACGGCGTCCCCAGCCGATCTTCGACATCAGAAATGGAGGAGCGCGGAGCAAGAAGAACCCTCTTGCCTTATTGCTTGATTTGCGACACAATCAGTGGACAAAACGTCAGAATCTCGGAATCGAAGTCTCGCGAGGAAAGGACGGCGCGGCCGGTGATTACTCAGATTCGCGGCGTGCTAAAGCGGGTGGGGATCGACGACCTGACCCTGGCTGTGGAGCCGTTCTTTGACGTCGAGGTCTTGATCCCCGAATCGGCCCGCCGTCACCTTCAAGGTAAGGTGGGCGAGATGGTGGCTTTGCATACGGTCTTTGACATCGAAGGCAACCAGATGGGCGGCCGGATGCGTCCCAGGCTGATTGGCTTTTTGTCACCAATCGATCGCGAGTTCTTTGACGTTTTCTGCTCGGTCGACGGCGTCGGCGTTCGCAAGGCCCTGCGGGCGATGGTCCGTCCCGTACGCGAGCTGGCCAGGACGATTCAGGATCAAGACGTCCGCCAGCTCGCCACCTTCCCCGGCATCGGTGAGGCGACCGCCGAGCGGATCGTCGCCAAACTCCGCCGCAAGGTCGGCAAGTTCACCCTCATCGTCGGTCCCGCCGCCGAGCCCGGCGCCGCCGCCAGCGCCGAAGCCAACGGCGCCCTCGAAAACGCCGAGCCCGACGTCATCCGCGACACCTTCGCTGCCTTGCTCTCGGTCGGCCACTCCGAAAGCCAGGCCCGCCAGGCCATCGACCGCGCCCTCTCCGGCAAGAAGAAATTCAAAAGCGTCGCCGACATGATCGACGCCATCTATCAGCAAAATAAGGTTTGAGAACCTTGGATTCCTCACTTGCAATCATGAATTTGAAACCTTGAATTTATCATTTCCGAATCTTATCGAAATAGCAACATCTCACCGCCCTTCGGGGAGGACGATTCATGCGAGAGCCGATCATCAAAGGAACCCCGGACGAACCGCAGCCGCCGCAAGACGGCCCCAGGCCGGTGGACCCGATGGACGAGTCGTTGCGGCCTCAACGCTTAATTGAGGTCGTTGGTCAGCGGGCCGTGGCTGAGCGGCTGACGATCGCCCTCGTGGCGTCGAAGAAGCGGGGCGAACCCTTGCCGCACATCCTCTTTGACGGCCCGCCGGGCCTGGGTAAGACCACATTCGCCACCGTCTTGCATAACGAGCTTGGCGTCGAGCTGAACATGACCAGCGGCCCGGCGCTCGATAAAAAAATGGACGTCATGCCCTACCTGACCAACGCGGCCGAGGGCTCAATCCTGTTCATTGATGAGATCCACCGCCTGCCTAAGACCGTCGAGGAATTCATCTACCCGGTCATGGAAGACTTCCGGGTCGATGTGGTCCTCGGCGAAGGGATGGCGGCCAGAACGATCAACCTCCCCCTGAAGCGGTTCACCATCATTGGGGCCACGACCCGGAGCGGCATGCTCTCGGGCCCCTTGCGCGACCGCTTCCACATGCATGAACATCTGGAATTCTACGACGTTGACGACCTGGCGCAAATTGTTCAAGTCAACGCCGCGAAGCTCCACACCACGATTACTCCCGACGCCGCCTGGGAACTGGCCCGCCGCAGCCGAGGGACCCCTCGCCTGGCCAACGCCCGCCTGCGCTGGGTGCGCGACTTCGCCACCGCCAGGGCCGACGGCCATGTGACCCTGGCAATTGCCCAGGACGCGCTTGCCATGCAAGAGATCGACGCCGAAGGGCTCGACAAGCAAGACCGCCGTTACCTGGAAACCCTGATCCGCGTCTTCCACGGCGGTCCGACCGGCGCCGAAGCCCTGGCGGCCACGATGCACGTGGCGCTCGACACGCTCAGCGATGAGGTCGAGCCGTTCCTGCTCCGCCGCCATTTCATCGTCCGGACCCCTCGCGGCCGTCGCGCGACCGGCGCGGCTTACCGTCATCTCGGTCTCCGTGAGCCCGAGCCCGAACCTACGTTCGACCTCCTCGACCAACCTCGATTGTTCGAATGAACCGAGGACATTTTTCGCCGAGCTTCACCGCAATCAGGATGCCACAGATTGAGCATGGAAAATTATCATTGATATAATGTCAATATCTGATGATTTTAAGAAAGAAGAGTCAAGGCATACGTCGTGCTTCACGACATTGGCCGAAATCGGCGAAAAGTCGTCCGGTCATCCTCCTTGAAATCGATCGAGGAGCACCCGCAAGGCGGCGCCGACTGGCGTGGGGCCAAGCGCTCTCTGCACAAACGGGGCGAGCAGGGTCAGGGTCGAAAGGGCAAACCAGAGCGCCGCAACCGATCGGCTCCGAGGGGCCTTTCCTCGGAGTTGGTGACGTAGACA
>JBDTIR010000110.1:0-6322 GCA_039936275.1 Isosphaeraceae bacterium
CGATGGCCGAGTTCATGGGAACCGACGGCACCTTGTACCTCGATCGAGGGGGATACATCATCACCCCCGCACGCGGTAAAGGAACGCCAGAAGAATGGATTCTCGGCTCCGACCCCCAGCGTGGACGCGACTTCTACGACCAGCCCGACGGCGAACTGCTGCACCTGACCAACTGGGTCGAGTGCGTGCGGACTCGCCAGCGGCCCCACTGTCCGGCCGAAGCCGGGGCCGGCTCGGCGTCGGCTGCGCACCTTGGCAACCGAGCGTATCGCGACGGACAGGTCGCCGCGTGGAAGACGTCTTAAATAATTAATCAATAGACCGTTTCCAGATCCAATTCCTTATTAAAGGTGTCGAACAAAATCACGCAATGATTTCTTGCACCACGCGACCGGCGACGTCGGTCAGGCGGAAGTCTCGGCCGTTGTAGCGGTAGGTGAGCCGGGTGTGGTCGAGACCGAGGAGGTGGAGCAAGGTGGCGTGAAGGTCGTTGACGCTGACGCGGTCGAGGACGGCCTTATGGCCGAACTCGTCGGTTTCGCCGTGGTGGACGCCTCCTTTGACGCCGCCGCCGGCCATCCAGGTGGTGAAGGCGTGGGGGTTGTGGTCGCGGCCAGTGCCCCCTTTCTGGACGATGGGCAGGCGGCCGAACTCGCCGTTCCAGACGACGAGGGTGGAGTCGAGCAGGCCTCGGGCCTTGAGGTCGGTCAAGAGCGCGGCGATCGGTTGGTCGGTTTCGAGCGCGAACCCGGCGTGGTTCTTGGCGATGTCCTGGTGTCCGTCCCAGCTTCGTTCGTTCTCCATGCCGCCGCTGTAAATCTGCACGAACCGCACGCCGCGCTCGACCAAGCGGCGGGCGGTGAGGCACTGGCGGGCATAGTGGGCGCACTTGGGGTTGTCGAGGCCGTAGAGGCTCTTGGTCGCCTTGGATTCGCGGTCGATGTCGAGCGCCTCCGGCGCAGTCATTTGCATGCGATAGGCCAGTTCGAACGACTCGATCCGGGCGGCCAGGGCGGCCTCGGCGGGGTCCCGGGTCTGGTTGCGCTGGTTGAGGGTCTTCAAGAGGTCAAGCTGCGATCGCTGCGCGACGTCTGGCTGGCGCGCGGGACGCTTGAGGTTATCGATCGGCGGCCCCTGGGCGTTGAGCGCGGTGCCTTGATAAACGCTGGGCAAGAAGCCGGTTCCCCAGTTCTGCGAGTGCCCCTTGGGCAGGCCGCGGCCGAGGGTGTCGTACATCACGACGAACCCGGGGAGGTCCTGGTTCTCCGACCCGAGGCCGTACGTCACCCAGGCGCCGACGCACGGGAAGCCCATCCTGCTCATCCCCGTGTTGATCTCAAACAAGGCCGGCGAGTGATTATTCGTTTCGGTAAAACACGAATGGAGGAACGCCATCTCATCCACATGCCTTGCCATCTGAGGGAAGATCTCAGAGACCCAGGCCCCGGACTGCCCTTGCTGGCTGAACTGGAAGGGCGACTTCATCAAGGGGCCGACCTGGCCGGTGAAGAAGCCGGTGTTCTTGTCGAACCCCGGGAGTTCCTGGCCGTCGCGCTTGGTCAGTTCCGGCTTGTACTGCCAGGTATCGACATGGCTTGGACCGCCGTTCATGAACAGCCAGATGACCGACTTCGCCTTGCTCGGCATGTGCAGCGGCCTGGGAGCCATCGGATGCAAGGCGCGGTGATCGGCGCGGGCTGTCCCCCGCCCCTCCTGGTCAAGCAAGCCGGCCAGAGCGAGCATGCCCATGCCCGACCCGGTGCTTTGGAGAAACGACCGGCGAGTCGGAAAGACAGGGGCGGGCGAGGCGAACAGGTGGGGGTCGGAGGGCATTGGGGAAGGCCTCACGAATAGGTTACAGATCGTCAGGACTCAAGCCTGTTTGTTTGGCAACCTTCGCTAACATGCGAGGGCCGATCTCTTGATCATCATGGAATGCAAAGACGACGTCGGGCCACTCCGGGCGTTCGAGCACGCGATGAGAACCACTGGAATGCCGCTTGATCTTCCAGCCAATCCGGAGTAGGGCGGCCAGGACGCGCCTTGCCTTGGTCGAGGGCCAGCGGCTCATGCGATGACCGCGAAGATATGATTCAGTTCAGGAACGCATTCTCCGTGTTCGAGGCGGTCGGCCAGGACGCGCAACGACAGCGCTTCTACCCGAGCAATCGCTTCGGCGCGAGTCTGTCCATAGGCCATGACGCCAGGAAGCTGCGCCACCTCGGCGATCCAACGGCCGTCGTCTTCCTGGTCAATCTCGATATTAAGATTCATGATAATTCCCTTGTCTAACCGGGCATTCACCAATGGACCTCAAGACAGATAGGCGTCCGAGGCCGCCATTGCATAGGTCTGATCGAGATCAATAGGAACAATAAGATCGACGGTCAACGGCAGGGAGATGACTGGCATGGATGAGCCAACCGAGAGCGGACGTCGCCAGATCGCCAGGATGCGCCCGCCGGCCGCGGCCGGCTCGCCGACGCGATAACTGACCGCCGAAGGGGTCGGGCAGTGAGCTTGTGGAAAGCTCAGTTCCTCGGCGATCCGGTCGGCGAATGAGAACCCGAGCGGTCGTCGATGGACGTCGATGAGCAGCAGGTTCACGGCTTCCATCAAATAACCGAGGTATCTCGACAGATAGGCCGTTCGGGCGATGGGCCGGTCCTTGTTGTGGGGCGAGATCAACTCGACGGCGGCCACCAGTCGTCCTTGCCGCTCCACGAACAGCGCGGTTCCTGGATCGAGCGCGGCAACCGCGATTTCAACGTCCGGCTCAAACTCCGGTCGTTCGGTTGGCCGAGCGGCAGGGGTCTCAGCCGTTGCCGACGGCTCGGCCGGCCAATCCCGCACGCTGACATCGGGCCGCCCCTCGGGGGCGCCCACGGCGAGCAACGGGGCCGATCCAATGTAGGCCCGGTATCCGATCGGCAGCCTGGGCTTCACCCAGCGGAGCAATTCCGCAATCCAGAGATGATACATCCCTTCCCAGCCCGGCCGGTCGGACCAGTCGTACAGATCCATGGCAATTCGACCTCAAATTTAACTTGTATTATAATTAGAAACACTATACCCCTATTCGATAAAAATAAACTCATTAAGACAGAAAATCATCTGGCAGAAGTCGGTCAAGGCTGGCTCGACGGGGTTGGCGTGGCCGGCGGCCTGATAGGTTGACGATTGATGGGCGATGAATGCCAGGGCGGCGGCGAGTTCTTCGGGCTCGGGGGGTCGGGACAGGGCGAGCACATAGGCTGAACGGATGGACGATTCTAAGGGGTCGCCAGGTCCGGGGGCGATGCGGCGGGCGAAGGCGGCGGCAAGGTCGCGGACCACGGGACTGTTCATCAGGTAGAGGGCTTGGGGCGCGATGGTGGTCGAGGACCGGACGGCAATCGCTTGGAGGGCGTCGGGGGCGTCGAACAGGGTCATCATGGGAATGAGCTTGCTGCGCTTGACGGTGAAATAGATGCTCCGCCGGGTCATTCGTTCGTCGAGGGTGCCAGGGCCGAAGGGACGAAGGTCAAGCGCGCCGGAGACGGCCAAGAGGGCGTCGCGAACCGCCTCAGCCTCAAGACGAGGGCGGCTTTGACGGCTTACGAGCCGGTTCTCGGGGTCGATCCTGCTCTTTGAGTCGTCAATCCGCGACCCCTGGCGATAGGCGGAACTGGTCATAATCAGTTGATGGATCGGCTTGAGCCGCCAGCCGTTCTGGATCAGCTCATTGGCCAGCCAGTCGAGCAGCTCGGGGTGACTGGGGGGGTCCCCTTGGGTGCCGAAGTCGCTGGGCGTGGCGACAATCCCCCGGCCGAAATGGTGCTGCCAGAGCCGGTTGACGATCACCCTGGCCAGCAAGGCTCCTGCCCCTTGATCGACGTCGGTCAGCCAGTGGGCCAGGGCTGTGCGACGGTACGAGGTCCGCCAGCCTTCCGGGGGCGGGGTCTGCCAGTGCTGCTCGCCGTCGGATGAGGTCATCAAGACCTGAAGGAATCCCTGGGCGGCCTCTTCGAGCTTCTGGCTCGGGTCGCCGCGCTTGAGGACGTGGGTCTTCTCCAGGAAGTCGGCCCCTTGAGTATGTAGGCGGACGGCGGGCAAGCCTTCGGTCGAGATCAAGGTCTTGACCCCGTTCGACTGGGGGGCCGTTTTGGCGTGGTCGTCGATCGCCGTCTTGAGCGTCTGCCAGCGGCGGTCGATCGACTTGTACCAGGCGAGCAACTGGGTGGTTTGCTCAGTCGAGCGCTCCGAATGAGGGATGGCGAGGATCGGGGCGACGTCCTTGGGAATGCCGTCGTCGTCGATGCCGATCGGTCGGGGCGAGTCGGTGGCTGAAAGCCGGAACCGGCCGAGGTTGTGCCCCGTGTTATTCAGAAACGCAAGGGTGAAGGTCAAGGTCGCGCCTGAGTCGGTCAAAAGGTCGGAGCCGAATTCAAAGACGGCGGCATGGTCCTTGCCAAACTGGGGATCAACGGCCCAACCCGACTTCTGGTCCCCATCAATCACGGCTGAGACCGGCAAGCCGGGCTGCTCAAAGGTCGCCTTGGGATTGATCAAAGGGGGCTCATTGGTCTGGCCGATCCCGTAGCGAGGGCCAACCTTCACCTTCAGGTCGGTCAACGCGAAGTTGCCGTTCGGAGCGCGACCGGGCCCGCCGTGCGGCAGGTCTGGATCGGACAGGGCTTCCACCCGCACGGCCGTGATCTCGGCCAAATCACATGCGGTCACAACCGTATATGTATCAAAGTTCGCATTTGTTCCACGGACCTTCCAGGAACCGTCGCCGACCTTGGTGAAGGTCGCGCCCCCTTTGGACTCGGCCCGGTTTGGGTCGAGCACCACCCAGCGAGCCCCTTGGCGGTTGGGGTCGCGGCTGGCTTCCCAGGATTCCAGGCGTTTGGGTAGTTCGTCCGCTTCAAAGACGGCCAAGGCGGCGACGTAGGGAGCGTGCTCAGCCTCATACTTGGCCTTGGCCCTGGCGTAACCGTCGGGGTCAGGGACCAGATCAATCTCGCTGCGAACGGTGGTGGTGAACGTGGAGAGGAACCGGTAATAGTCGGTGACAGGAATTGGATCAAACTTATGATCATGACAACGAGCGCATCCGATGGTCAAACCGAGGAATGCGGTGCCGGTGATGTTAGCCATGTCGTCAAGTTCGTCGTAGCGTTCTTTCTCAACCTGGTTGGCGGTGATCTGGGTGCTGTGGACCCCGGCGGCGAGAAACCCGGTGGCCTGGAGGGCAAGGTTGTTGTCGGGGCTGAGTTCGTCGCCGGCAAGTTGCCAGGAGGCGAACGTGTTGTAAGGCAGGTCGCTGTTCAGGGCCTTGATGACGAAGTCGCGGTAGGGGTAGGCGGTCGGGCGGTCGTAGTCGTGCTCGAAGCCGTGGCTCTCGGCGAACCGGGTTAGGTCGAGCCAGTGTCTCGCCCAGCGCTCACCGTAATGGGGGCTGTCGAGCAATCGGGAAACCAGGCGGTCAAAGGCGTCGGGGGCGTCGTCCTTGAGGAAGGCGTCGATCGCCTCGGGCGTGGGCGGTAGGCCGGTCAGATCGAACGAGGCGCGTCGGATCAGTTGGCGACGGCTGGCGGGGTCGCTGGGGGTCAGCCCTTGTTCCTGAAGCCTTTGATCGAGGAAGCGGTCGATGGGCGAACGCGACCAGACATCGTGCTTGAAGTCAGGAGGCTCGATCCGATGAAGCGGTTGAAAGGCCCAGTGCTGGCGGCCCTTTTCGATGTCGATCGTCTTGCGGGCGAGCATTTTGACGGGCTCAGTCCGAGGATCGAACGCACCTCGGCGCACCCAATCGGTCAAGACGGCGATCTCAGCCTCGGGCAATTTCCTCTTGGGAGGCATTTTGAGAACGTCGTCGTCGTAGCGGACGGCCTGGACGATCAGGCTCTTGTCCGGGTCGCCGGGAATGATGACCGGGCCGGAGTCTCCTCCGTGCTCCCAACCGGCTTTCGAGTCGAGCAAGAGATGCCCGCGCACCTTCTTTGCGTTGGCCGAGTGGCACGAGTAGCAGCGTTCGACCAGGATCGGCCGGACCTTCGCCTCGAAGAATTCGACGTCTGTCGAATTTGGAGCCGATCCATTGCCGTTCGCAGTCTCGACCAATCCAAGGAAGAGGAGAAAGACCAGAGGTCTCGCCAAGGTGCGCGTCTGTCTCATGGGACGGGGCCCCTTTTGACGTTGCGAGTTTGGAGGAGGGTAGGATCGACGTCGGGTCCAGCGTTGTTCCGAACCGCGTAGGTCCTCATCATACCACGACGCATCCCTTGGGAAGAGAGTGGGCATTAGGCAGAAAGAGAGTGGACTCCTCGCTCACGCT
>JBDTIR010000111.1:0-6516 GCA_039936275.1 Isosphaeraceae bacterium
CCCAAGCCCCCTGATATCGCCACTCGCTCCCCCCCAAGCCGGTCACGTCGGCGTAGGCGATCGTCTTGCCCGCATCCAGCCCGGTAATGCTAACATGGACATCCTGAACACCGCTCGATGCAACGATCGGGTAGGGACCAACCAGATCGTGCTGATCTTGCCCGATCCAGGCCGCCGACAGGCCAGAGCCGTCAAGCATCTCGCGAGATTCCAGACGATTCACCGACAGCCTCGTCGGTCGTTTCCGGGATCGGTCCATAGGGGGCCGCCTTCATTTGAATGTCGACGGAGGACGAGCGTCCTACATCGCGAACCAAAGCGCCACCTCCCTGGGCGTATCCGAGTCCGCTTCAACTCCAAAGGGAAACCTAGGACACTCTCAAGGACAGTACCAGCGCGCACCAGGAACGATCGACCGCGCCTACCCTTTTCAAAGGGAAGAACGGAGTCGCCCTCGTCGCGGAGGGAATTAGGCTCAAATTCAAAGGATCAAAACGAAAGATCCCGAACTTTGACTAACAAACATGCCGATCGGTCGTCTCGTTCCAGCGGACCTTTGCGAAGCGAACCGCGAGTAAACAAATCAGATAAGCAGAGTTCGAGCAATGATCCGAAACGGATCATATTCAATCTCAAACCTTACAAGATTGGCTCTTACCCCGAGATTACCACACTCATTCGTTGAGACAAACCGTAAAATAGATAAAATGGCAAAGGAACGAATTGCCTATCAGGAAAATCGCCCTGATCCTCATAATCACCAAAAATCATAAATTCGGCATTGCAGTTGCATTGAAGAAATCAAACAGACCGATCTAGACTCTTAATATCAAGATCAACAGGTATTATCTTATGGCTTATCGACGTTGGTATTTGCTTGGCCTCTCATCCATGTTCTTGGTTTTGGAAATCAGTCTGCCCGCTCTGGGGCAGTTCGGCGCGCCGGCCCCTTCGGCGGCTCCGCAGCAAGACGCGACCGAAGTCATGCGGCTGACGCACGAACTGGCCGAGCAGGTTCAGAACCTGGTCGAAGACGTCGCTCTCGATCTGCGCCAGACCGCCAATGGTCGGCGGATGCTCCAGGATGCTGAAGAACTGGCCAAGGCCGTCGAGGATTTCCACGAGACCTTGCATGGCCAGCCCGACCTGGTCCAGTTCCGACAGTCCTTCGCCAGCCTCGATAGCACCTGGCACCGCTTGAAAGACGGATTTACCCAATTTAATGCGACACCCGCTATCAGCCGGGGCGTCGCCCGGGTCGACGCGGTGGACGTCCGCCTGCACCAGGCCCTTGGCCTGGCCATGCCGACGGGCGACCTTGGCCGCCTGGCTCAACAGATGGCTGACGCGGTGCTTGACCTCCGCCAGCGCATGGAAGCCGAGAGGGTCGTTCAGATCCCCGGCGGCCGGCACATGATCCAGGACAGCCAGGAGCTGGCCCAGGCCCTGCTTGATTTCACGACTTACCTGGGACAACGACCCTCGTTGGACAACGTCCGCCGGGCCTACAGCGGCGTCGAGACCTCCTGGCACCACATGCGGAGCGAGCTTGCCCGGCTTGAAGGCGTCTCGCCGGCCATCGGCCAGGCGATGACAGGCATCGACCGCTCCGACGGCCAGTTTCATCAAGCCCTTGGGCTGCCCACCTCGCCCCTTGAGTTCTACGGCGAGGCCGCGCCCAACGGCGTCAACGAAACCAGGAGACTTGCCGCCGCCCTGGACAGCCGGGCGCAAACCCTGGCCGCCTCGATCCAGGGACAAATGGCCGAATTCAACAACGGCGACGACCTCTACCGTGATACCGCCCGCCTGGCCCGCGCCTGCGATCGGTTCCAGGCCACGATCCAGGACGGCCAGCCCCCAGACGCCTATCAAACCGCCTTTCAGCCGATCGCGCAACTCTCCGACCGTCTGGAAGCCAACTTCCGAGCGGCCCAGTTGCCGCCTCCGGTGCAACAGTCATGGCAGGCGTTCAGAGCGTCCGAATACCTGCTCCGCCAGAACCTCAACCTGCCCGCGCCGCCGCCGATCATCCAGTTCCCGTTGCAGCCCGCGCAAGGTCCACCGCCGATCCTCGACCTGGCCACTCGCCTGGTCGCCGAGAGCGATGCGTTTCTTAGAGTCTTCGCCTCCCAATCAAGCAAGGTTCCCGAGCGTCAGCAATTCCTGACCGACGCCACTCGCCTGCGCGATGCGGCCGTCGCCTATCAACAGGAGGTAGCCCGAGGGCTCGCCCCCAATCAACTCGCGTATGCCTTCCGCAACGTCGATGCCGCCTGGCAACGGCTGGCCAGACGCACGAACCGGATCGCCAAAGGGCAAACCGGCCAGAACATCCAGCAGGTTGAGAAGATCGGTGCTCTCTGCCAGCAAATGCACCAGATGCTCGGCATGCCCGGCTACGCCCCCACCCTTGGCCCGTTCCGGTCATTGCCGCCGATCTCGCCCCAGTTCCCAAGGTAAATCGAAACAGCCCCTGATTGTTTTCCCGCCTCGTGAACTAGACAAGCTCATAAAAGATTGGCTGGGGACTCAATGACGAGGCCCCAGTTTCCATTTTTTAATATACATACATTTATAATAGTGATCGCTTCACGTCCTGATCCAGCTCGGTCTCGGGCCAATCATCCAGCGCGGTTTGATCGTGCAAGACGACCCGCAGATCCGCGACCGGGTCATAGGCTCGGCCGAGCGAGCCGAGCAGGGCTTCGGCAAACTCGGCGATCGAGAGTGGGCCGTAACCGGTGGCCAGGGCGGGGATGGCGACGGAGCGCGCTCCCAACCCGGCCGCGAGATTGAGCGCCCTGATGATCGTCTCCCGGACCAGAGGAACGCTCGACCCATAAAATCCGTCAATCGCCACAGCATGCAGCAAATGACCCACGACCAAGGGGCCGGAATCGGTCTGGACCACCGTCCCGGGCGCAACCCAAGGGACGCCAGCTTGCCGAAGATGCGCGTGCAGGGCATCCTGTACACTCTGCCCACCCCGGGCAAGAATCGCGCCGCCCACTCCGCCGGACAGGTTCAAGTGGACGTTTGCACTACAGATAAGCACATCAACGGGCTCATCAAGAATATCGCCAATCTTGACGGTGACGCGCATCGCTCAATCCCCTTCAAGACGCTTGCCAGAGCCCGCCGATCGGCGGACCAAGGCGAAACCCACAACTGCGACCGCCGCCAGGGTCGCGATCAAGGACACGACGGCAGCGACCACGAAGCCGGTCGGCCGGAATCGGAGCCTGACCTGGCTGGTTCCGGAACCGTCAAGTCGGACGACTTGCAAGCCGCCGTTGGCCGACAGGACCGGCCGTTCGGGTCCGTCGTTGGTCTGGACGGTCCAGCCTGGATAGGCCATGCGGTCGAGGATCAGGTCGCAAGATCCGTCGTGCTCGACTTCGCCGGAGCGGCCGGTCCAGCGGAGGACGCGGGCCGATCGGGCGCGGGGCGTTCGAGGTTCCGGTGGAGCGTCGGCCGCCAGATACCAGGCGGCGTCGTCGTTTGGTTGGCGAGAGAGGCCGTCAATCAAGGTTCGTCGATCAGCGACGACCAGGGCGTGAAGCGCCACCCTGGGCGTCGGCAAAGGGCTAGGCAGGCGGACGACTCTCCAGAGGCGGCGTTCCGGCGCGCCCGCAGGGCGGTAGGCAAGTAAGTCGAGCGCTGGATCGTTGCCAAGGAAGACGGTCTCGCCCAAGGAGGTCGGAACCGAGCCGTCCCAGACGGCGTGAGTCACGCCGAAACGCTGGAGCCAGGGGAGGACGGCGGGATCATCGGCGTTTCGCGGGCTTTGCGAGGCTTTGAGCAGGTCGTGAGGCGGGGGCAAGGGGAAGCCGACGTAAGGCGTGGCCGTGGTGAGCCCGCCTCGCACCGGCAGGTTGTCGAGCGCGCCGCCGACCCTGCCGACCCCGGGTTCACGGCTCAGGAAGGTCAAAACGGGGCTCGACGCAGGCAAAGGGACCGACCAGCCCCATTGAGTCGTGCCGACATGATATAGTGCGCCCATTTCCAGGGCCGTCAAGAGAACCAGGCCCCAGGGGCCAAGACGCCCTCGTCGCCACAATCCGAGGACCAGAAACCCAAGGGTCCAGGTCAAGGCCGCGAGGCCAAGCCGGGCCGCCAGCGCAGCGTCGTCGAGGCCCGATCGGAACGCTGGGCGCGTCGTCCAGACCAGAGCCCAGACCAGGCTCGCCAAGGCGAAGAAGGCGGCCAAGGTCAAACCGATGCGAAACCGTCGATTCGAAAACGCGCGGTCCAGGCCCCGTCCCGCCAGCAGGGCCAGGCCAAAACTGGTGATCGCCGTGTATCGCGCCGGGCAGCGAAAGTAGCCCGGGCCAGGCAGTTGCAGCAGGCTCGCGTAACCAAGCGGCCACCACCGAGGCATGGTCGCCAGGGCGAAACTGGCCGGGACGATCCACCGCCAGGGGGTCAAGGCGTCGCGCTTGCCGGACCCGATCAGGCCGAAAAACGCCAGGATCAACGGGACCGTGCCGACGAACAAGCAAGCTTCAAACCCGGTTGTCTGCTGGCTGAACCAGTAGGGCGCTTCGGAGCCGCCGCGAAGCCCTCGAAACAGGCTTGGAATGGCCAGTTCGGCCCAGTGCGCGGGGGGATATGAATAAAAGGCCAGATCGGCGAACGACCGCCTCGTTTGCCCGACAACCTTCGCCAGTTCCCAGGTCGGCCCGAGTTGCACGGCAGCGATCGCCGCGCCCCAGGCCAAAGCCAGGGCCAGCCCGAGCCCCCGTCCCCAGGGGCGGCGCTCGGACGCGATTCGCCAAAATCCCGTCACCAGGACCAAAACGGCTGTCCACATCTGGATTTGAAAATGTCCCAAGGTCAACTGCGCCCCCCAGGCCAGGGCCAGGAGGGCTGTCCAGAAGGTTCGGCCGGTGGTCGCGTAACGGTCGGCCAGCAGCAGGCAAAGCGGCAAAAACGGCATTACATGATAGAATGGTTCATGGCTGGAATGAATCGTCTGGAACCCGCAGAGCGTGAACGACAACGCCGCGACCGCCGAACCCCAGGGGGTGATCGAAAGGCCCTTTGCATACAGGTATGTCGCAATTCCAATCAGGAGATAATGAAACCACATCAGGAGCCGATAGGCTGTCGAGACGTCAAGAATCCGGTAGAAAACGAGGTTTGGCGGGTAGAAGGCGGCGACGTGGCTATCGGCCACCAGGGGGACGCCGAGGCCGAATCGCTCGCTCCAGAAGGGGAGTCTCCCCTGGTGCAGGGCCGCCGCCAGCTCGACCTTGATCGGCCGGTACATCCGGTCGGGGTCGCCGCCGACCGGTTCATAGCCGACCAGAAGGCCGCCCAGGGTCACGCCAACGGCCAGGATCACGGCCAGGCAAGGGACCGGAATGAGGTCTCGGGTCGTTCGCATGGTCTCCTTTGCCTTTCGCCGGCTCAACCCGATGGCCTTGGATCGGCCCGACGACCCTGGATCGCGGTCAAGGCGAGCATCAAAACCGCTCCCGGGATCGCGACCAGGGAGATCTTGACCGCGAGCCGAAGCCCGGTCGGCCGATACTCGAAGGCAACGCGACTGGTCCCCGCGCCTTCGAGCCGAACCGCTTGAAGCCCACCGTTGACCCGGTGGACCGGCCGTGCTGGGTTATTATTCACGCGAGCATACCAGCCCGGATAATAGGTGCGCCTGATGATGAGATCACAGGTTCCGTCATGTTCCACGACTGCGATCCGACGATCCCAGCTTCGGACCCAGGCCGAGCGCGCCCTGGGGGCGGGACGTTCGGCGGGAGCGTCTTCGGAAAGGAACCAGGCTTCGTCCTCGGCGTCGAATTCGGACAGGCGCGTATAGAGCGTTCCCCAGCTTCGGGTCTTAACAGCAAGGAGGGCGACCCGGGCCGGGGGGAAGGCGGTTGGATCGCGGACCAGGCGCCATCGGCGTTGTTCGACCTTTTTGGTGGGACCGTGCAACAGGCGGTCGAGCGCGGAGTCGGGGCCTTCGGCGAGGGTTTCGGTTCCTCTTGTGTCGTCACCGGCCTCCCAAACGCCGTGGGTCACGCCGAACCGGCGCTGCCAGCGGCGGTCCTGTGCGGTGCTTCGACCTGGAGGAACCTTGGCCGGTTCGAGCAGGTAGTTCGGCGGCGGCGGCACGATTCCCAGATACGGAAAGGCCGGGGCCAAGCCCAGGCGAGCGGGCAGGTCTTCGAGCCTGCCGCCGACCAGGCCGACGTCGGGCTCCCTGGCCAGGCGGAGCGCGATCGGGCTCTCGGCTGGAAAATCTACCGATCGCCCCCAACGGGTTGGCCCGCAGTGAAACAAGGCGGCCAGCTCGACCGCCGCCACCAGAAACGGCCCCCAAGCGGGCAGACGCCCGGATCGCCAGGCCAGGACGGCCGCAATCCCGGCGACCCAGCCAAAGCCGGCCAGACCGAACCGCCAGGGGAGACTTTCGGCCCCAAGACTGGCGCGGAAATCAAGGGCAAGCAACCACCAGGCCGTCCAGACGAACGCGGCCAGGCCGAACACGATCGCCAGGGT
>JBDTIR010000112.1:0-3243 GCA_039936275.1 Isosphaeraceae bacterium
GACGCCTCAAAGGCGAGCACCGCGTGCCGCTTCGCCAGGCGATACATCCGCTTGGCCAGTTCCATTTCCTTGATCACCAGGTCTCGCATCAAAGGCCGGTCGGCGGCTCCTTTGCCCCCGTCGCGCAGGAGGTAGAAGGCGATCTGGTGGGCGACGCTCCGGAAGTGGATCAGGCAGGTCTCGGCGATCGCCAGGTCTTCCTCGGCGTCGGCCTTCCGGGTCTCAGGGACGAGTTTGACGGCCTCCTGGAAGAGGGGAAGGGCCTGCTCCCACAGATCGGCCATCTTGGTGAACTGGTCGCGGACGACCGGGGGCGGATAGGCCCCGCTCCAAGATTTGTAGGCGTCCTGGGGGAAAAGGATCATCCCCGGAGGCGCGCCTGAGGGATGGCCCCTCAAGAGGTTGGCCGGGCCGTGCTGGGTCGGGATGATATAGACGCTAATTCCATAGGGATATTCCGAATACGCATTACTGAACCCTTGCCACGCCTTCAAGACCAAGGGGGCGGCCTTGGCCCCGTATCGGCGGCGGGCCACCCGCTCCAGCACGGCGTCCACGCCGTCCTCGGGGGCGAAGCAGACCTCCTTGGCGATCTCCAGGTTCGGCGACGGGTAGCCGCCCAGGGTCCAAGACTCCATCAGGCCGCTGACTCCCACCTTGGCCAGATTGACGCAGTGCTGCGCGACCAGGTTGGCGACGGGCACATAAGGGACCGCCGAGATCTCCCAGGTGTTGTTGAGCTGGACCTTGGCCATCGCGGCGACGCCCGACTTCTTGGCGAGGGCCCAGTGATCAATCGCCCTCGGCCCGGGGCCGACGACCGAGATCGAATACTCACCCACCTTGGTTTTCACCCCTCCGCGTTCGACCGGGGCGCTCCACTCACTGACGCAGAGGAGCTTGGAGTCTTTCGGCATCCGAGGGATCAGGTAGTTCGCCTGGTCCTCTCGCCAGGCCCAGTCATAAACGATAACCTCGGCGTCCTGGCTCGATCGCCTGACCCCGGCATGGATCGCCAGCAAGGCTTCCTCGACCCCCGTGCCCCAGTTCTCCCGCTTTGAGCAGCGCGGGCAGGTGCTGGGGTTCGATCCCGAGTAGCAGTTGGTCAGGTTCTCCGACATGGTGATCGAGAAGACCCCGCCCAAGCCCGGCACCTGCTTGAAGACGTGGGCCAGGCTGTCGCTGATCCAGTCGCGCACCGCCGGTTGGGCGGTACACATAGCGAAGTACCCGCGCTTCTCGGCCCCCTTCAACTCCTCGCGCCCCTTGAAGAACTCCGCGGGCATCGATCTTGGTTCATTCAGATAGAGATACACCTTCATGCCGTACTGGCTCGCCCGCTCAACCAGGCGATTCAAGGCGGCCAGGCGCTGCGGGGCCCCTTTGCCGAACTCGGGGAAGGCGTCCGACGGGGCGAGGTTGTTCAGAACCCCCTGTAACCAGACGCCGCTGGCGCCGGACTTGGCGAGTTTCTCAAGCAACCCTGAGGGGAAGGGGTCAATGTCCGTTTCCATCAAGGGGTCGCCGTAAAGGGCGAAGTACGAATAGAGGTATCTCGGGCGGAAGGCGGCCACGCGCTCGACGACGCCGGTCGTCAGGAAGGGCCCACCATGCTCTTCCATCTGGTCGCGCAGCCAGTAAATCCCCTGGAGCAAGCTGCCTGGATGGTGCGCCGCCACCTCGACCCGGTCGGCCTCAACCTTGACCTGGAACCGCTCCCCGTCCTTGTCGATCTCGGGATCGAGACGCAGCCGGATGACCTTCTGAGCACCAGGATCGGGGGCGGCCCCCATCGCCGTTTTGAGGTACTCGACCAGGCGAGCGACGACCCGAGGGTCAACCGAGTCGCCCCCCTGGACCGACCAGCCGGACAGGTCCACCTGGTCGGCTTTTGGCCTGGCCGCTGGGTCGCGCCTTGGCGTAAACCGGGTCGAGCTCAAGCTGGAAACGAAGGCGAACGGCGGCTCCCCGTCGGTGTTCAGGTCGGAACCCATCTGGGCTTCAACCAAGGCTTTGATCTCGGCCGATCGTTGCTTGGCCTCGGCGCTCGGGACCTCGTAGACCAAGGGGGGGCAGTTGGGCGTTGGGCCGAGCTTCACGTCCAGGAAGTCGTCTTCCTTGAGGGTGAACTGGAACGTCTCATCGGTCCAACCAAGCAGCCGAATCAATTGATCCTTTGGCAAGAGATACCAATTCTGCCTGATAGCCGTGATGTAGATCCTGCGAAGCTGGTCGGCGGTCAAAGTCGGCTTGGTCGGCAGGCCCATTGACGCACCGACGGCAAGGACGTCCTCGGGACGGCAACCGGCCACCTCCGCCAACCGGTCCACGTTGGCCAGTTCCCAGTTCCGCCAGACGAACAGATGGAACCGATCCGGAAAATGGGCCTCCGGCAGTGATGCGGCGGCGGCCAAAGCGCGGCCGGGACTCATTGCGAACGGGACCGCCGCGAGTGCGCCCACGCCTTGGAGAAATTGCCTGCGGTGCATTGGATTCATTCCTCAAAATATCTATTTGTTCAAGATGAAATTGTGAAATTAAATACAATAAATATATTAGTCATAAAGAACCTTATCAGTGTACAATTGCCGGAATTCGCAGAGACTCTCCACCGAGACGTTGCCTCCGCAGAGCAGGATCGCGACCTGATCGTCGGGCGTGAAACGTGTCTTGTGTTGATCGGCCGCGACCAGGCAGCAGGAGGCGGCCGGTTCGACGAGGGTCTTGGTTCGTTCGAGCAGGAAGACGAGGGCCTCGGCGGTGTCGGCGTCGTTGACGACCTTGACCTCGTCCACGAGGCGTTGAACGCAATCCAGGGTGAAGTCCGAGACGCGAGGCGCACCCAGGGTGCGTGCGATCGAAGTGATCGCCTCCAGGTCAACCAGGCGGCCCGCCGCCAGACTTCGGGCCATGGTGTCTGCCCCTTCGGTCTCCACGCCGATGATCTGGACCTCCGGCTTGATCGCGCGCAAGGCGGTCGCCATCCCGGAGATCAGACCCCCGCCTCCGATACTGATATAGACATGAGTCACGCCAGGCAGGTCGTCGAGGATTTCCAGGGCGATGGTCCCCTGACCGGCGGCCACCAACGGATCATCAAACGGGTGGATGAGCACGCGGCCTTGGTCGCGAAGCCGCTCGGCCTCGGCGAAGGCGGCGCGGACGTCGGGCATCAAGACGACTTCCGCGCCGTATCCTCGGGTGGCGTCCAGGTAATTGGCCGGGGTCGTGCTGGGCATGACG
>JBDTIR010000113.1:0-5099 GCA_039936275.1 Isosphaeraceae bacterium
TGAGTGCGTGGACGTTCATCAAGGGACGTTTCGTTGACCCTTTGCGCGGTATACTCTGGAAGTTTGATTGATCGGGTCGGCCTTTGCCCCCAAGGCATACGAGTCAAAGAGCGAGCCTTCGGCATCAACAAGGAGGAGATACGATGGCGGTCGATTCTCAACGGTCCAACCTCGAATCAGTAGCGTCGGGGGAGATAGGTCCGGCACCGATCTGGGACCGTCCGTATCGTTCCACATGGATGCGTGTGCTTAATGGGGTCGGCGGCGCGTTCGATAAGGTCGGCGTGCGGACCGACTTGAGCCCCAAGGCGTTGATGACGCTGGCCGAGCGGCGGGCGAAGCTCTCAGACTGGGGCGACGACCGCGCCCGGCTTGGCCTGGAGGCCCTGGTCCAGTCGTTCGAGACCCAAGGCGGCGCGCACGCTTTCGGCCGGCTCTTCTTCCGGGAGACCTGCGTGCGCCTTCTGGTCAACCGGCTCAAGATCCAGGACGACCTCACTCGTCATCCGGAAATCCTCGACGTGCCGATCCGCCGCCCCCTGGTCGTTACCGGCCTGCCCAGAAGCGGCACCACGCTCTTGCACCGCCTGCTCTCAGAAGATCCCAACGGCCGGACCCTGCTGCTCTGGGAGACGCTCGAACCCTCGCCGCCGCCCATGGCCGAGACCTACCGCACCGACCCCCGAATCGAGCGGGCCAGACGATCAACCAAAACCCTCTACTCGCTCGCACCCAAGATCCCCGCCGCCCACCTTTTCGAGTCGCAGACCCCCGAGGAATGCAACGGACTGTTTGCTCACGTCTTCGCCGCGATTATGCTTGGATTCATGTTTGACGTGCCCGACTACGCCCAGTGGCTCGCCAAACAAGAACTGGTCGAGAACTACGCCTACTTCAAACGCCAGCTTCAACTCCTGATGTGGAAGTGTCCGGGCGATCATTGGGTGTTGAAAGCGCCGGCGCATATGTTTGGGATCGACGCGCTTTTGGAGGTGTTTCCAGACGCCTGCATCGTGATGACGCACCGCGACCCGCTTCAGGTGATTCCCTCAACGTGCAGTCTGGGGGCCGGGTTCCGTGGGATCGTGTCGGACCGGGTGGACCTGCGGCGGTTGGGGGCCGAGATGGCCGAGAGCCTGTCCGAAGGGACCGAGCGCGCCTTGGCCGCTCGAGCGGCGGCGGACCCGGCCCGGTTCTTCGATGTGGCGTATCCCGACCTCGTCGCCGATCCGGTGCGGGCCGCCCGCGCCGCTTGCGAGCATTTTGGCTATCCCTGCGGGGACGAATACGAGGCCCGAATGCGTCGATGGATGGCCGAGAACCCCCAGCACAAGCACGGGGTTCACCGCTACAGCCTCGACGAGTTCGGTCTCGACCCCGATGAGGTCCGCGCCCGGTTCTCGGTCTACCGCGACTGGATGGCGGCCAACCTGCCCGCCTCGCAGGAACGGAACTGAGGCTGAGTTTCGAGGTCCGGCCGGCGTCGTTCAATCGCGCCCTACCAGGCCCCTTTTGGTTTTCAATCCAGGGCGCTCATCCCTATAATGGGATGATCCCCCGGACGAATGCACCGATTTCGATATTCATGAGATGAGAGGGACCGCCGATCATGATCCGGCTCAGCGCCTTCGCCGATGAGATTTCCCCAGATCCGGTCGAGCAGCTTGACGTCCTGGAGCAGCACGGCATCCGCCATATTGAGTTTCGCTCGATCTTCGGCACCAACGTCCTTGACCTCACCGACGCCCAGCACAAAGACTTCCGCCGCCTCCTGGCCGATCGCGGTGTTCGCCTGAGCGCGATCGGCTCACCCATCGGCAAGATCCAGATCACTGATCCGTTTCCCCCTCACCTCGAACGGTTCGCCCGCGCCCTGGAATTGGCCGACCTGTACAACACTCCTCGCATCCGGATCTTCACCTACTACTTACCCAAAGGCGAAGACCCCGCCAAGTACCGCGATGAAGTCCTTCAGCGGATGAAGGCCAAGGCCGAGATCGCCGCATCGCGCGGGGTGACGCTCTTGCTGGAGAACGAGCGGTACATCTACGGCGACACCGCCGCTCGGGTACTTGACGTGCTCGATTCGGTCAACTCCCCCGCCCTGGGTCACGCCTTCGACCCGGCCAACTACGTCGAGATCGGCCAGGACATCAACGAAGCCTGGGAGATGCTCCGGTCTCGCACGGTCCATTTTCACGTCAAGGACTACGACAAGGCCCAGGCCAAGAACGTTCCCGCCGGCCAGGGGCAAGGACAAATCCCCCGCCTGATCGCCGACGCGGTCGCCCACGGCTACGACGGCTTCTGCGTGCTTGAGCCCCACCTGCTCGTCTCGGAACTGACCCACGGCTTCACCGGCCCCGACCGCTTCGCCGACGCGGCCAACGCGCTCAAAACCTCGCTCAATCAGCAAGGGATCGCCTACGCCTGATTGGACCTCGCCATGGACGAACCGACCGACGGATTCAACCCTCCAGCAACACACCGACCGTACACGGTCCAGCGGATGATGGTTCATGTATTGATTATTGGGTGCGTCCTCGGCGTGTTTGCCCGGGTGGGCCGGGGGGTGGGTCGAGCGAGAGAGGCGGCCCGAAGCTCCATCTGCGTGGGTATCCTCAAACAGATCGCTCTCGCCCTGCGGAACTATGAATCCACCTGGGGCTGCTTCCCACCGGCCTACGTGGCGGATGCTCAGGGTAAGCCGATGCATAGCTGGCGGGTGCTGATCCTGCCGTACCTGGGACAGGATACTCTCTACCAACGTTACCGCTTCGATGAGCCCTGGGACGGACCGCATAATCGCTTGCTTCACGACATCCCAATATCCTTGTTTTCATGTCCGAATCACACGGATCATGTGAATCGACACGAGACCAGCTATCTGGCCGTTGTCGGGCATGGAACGCTCTTTCCCGGAGGCAATCAAACCACGCGCCTGGTTGACGTCCGCGACGGTACGGACCAAACCATCATGGTCGTGGAATCGGCAACCACGCACATTCACTGGATGGAGCCCCGAGACCTCGATCTGAACCGGATGGGCTTGCGCATCAATGATCTGTCACGCCCCAGCATTTCCAGTTGGGATCGGGAAGGAACGACCTCGGGACCGCATATCGTGACCGTTGGCACGATGGTCCGGTCGTTCACGACCGCGATGCCGCCGTCCTATCAACGGAGCCTGGTCATCCCCAGCACAATGCCACCCGCACAGCTTCGCGCCCTGTTGACCATCAACGGCGGCGAGCGGGTTGAGCTTCCTTGAGAATCGGGCAGGGTTAACGGGTCGTTGTTGCCAATGGCTGGTTCGCTTGCCGACCCGTCAATTCCCGTAATCGACCGGCCCTTCGACGTGCTCGCCGCGAGTCCGTAAGCACGTCGCCGCCTCCTCGGCCACACGCAGATCAGGGAATTCAAAGGTCAAGCAGACGGGACCGGCCTCAACGGCGTCCGGTTCCTCACGACAGGTCAAACTGCCGCCAAACGGACGGAGGGATTCCGAGATAACCGCCTCACGTCGGGGGTCTGAAGGCGGCTTATAAAGAACTTCGAACATGAATGACATGAGATCGCCTCCTAGTCTGGTTCTGGAAACGCGAGATGCCCCCAGCGCCCGCCCTTGAACTTTTTCCCCCCGGTCCAATCCTCGTACTTGACGTGCGGCCGCATGTTGCCAACATCCGGTTCGGGGGGTTGGACCTGAAACCAGGCCCGAATTCCGGGGGCGGCCCTTGGATACGGTTGGCCGGGAACGCCACGAGCAAGTTCCACGGCATGTGGCAGGGCCTTCCGGACAATGAGGTGCGCCTCGTCCTCGGAGCCGACAATGGCATTGTACCTCCCCGGGGCCTGGACGGCTCGAACGTGGTCGGCTTCGGTGGGCACGTTCGTGTCTTCTTGAAACAGGCAAGCACTCACATGCTGGACCAGGACCACCCGGGCTTTCGGCCCAATGATCCAGCATCCCCAGGAGCTGATCAGGATCGGTTGGTAAGACGATAGGGTTGTTGACCGCCTCTCGTCCAGCCCCTAGACTGGCAACTCGACGGCGAGCGTGTTTACCTCGCCGATGGTCACTCGAAGGACAAACGACGATGCCTCATCTGCCCTTGACCCGCCGCGACTTCGTCCGAGGCACCCTGGCCGGAACCGCCGCCCTGGGCCTTGGACTTCGACCGACCTGGGCCGCCGACGTCACCGGCAAGCCAGAGGCCGGCAAGATCGGCGACTTCAAGATCTCGCTCGCCGAGTGGTCGTTGCACAAGGCCCTCTTCCTCAAGAAGATTGACAACCTCGACTTCCCCAAGATCGCGCGCGAAGACTACGGCATCGAAGGCGTCGAATTCGTTAACCAGTTCTTCAAGGACAAGGCCCACGATTCCGACTACCTCAAGGACCTCAAGAAACGGGCCAACGATCACGGCGTCACCTGCGTTTTGATCATGATCGACGGCGAAGGAGACCTCAGCGCTCCCAAGAAGGAAGGCAGGGACAAGGCCGTCGAGAACCACAAAAAGTGGATCGACGCCGCTTCGGAACTGGGCTGTCATTCGATCAGGGTCAACACCGGCAGCCACTACAGCAAGGAAGACGCTACCGACGCCGCCGAAGCCTGCGGCCAGTTGGCCGAGTATGGCGGCAAGCACAAGATTAACGTCATCTGCGAGAACCACGGCGGGCCGTCGAGCGACCCCGACGCCCTCTTGAACCTGATCAAGACCGTCAACAGCCCCCACTTCGGCACCCTGCCCGACTTCGGCAACTTCCCCAACAAGGGTCACGAATACACGATCGACGTCTACGACGCGATCGCCCGCATGATGCCGTTCGCCAAAGGGGTCTCGGCCAAGAGCTACGACTTCAACGACGACGGCAACGAAAAATACCTCGACTTCGCCAGGATCATGAAGATCGTCACCGACGCCGGTTACAACAACTGGGTCGGCATCGAATACGAAGGGGCTCGCCTGTCCGAACCCGACGGCATCAAGGCCACCAAGAAACTCCTCGAATCGTTGCGCGGATCGATGTACAAGCCTTAATTTTCTAGGGCGCGTGACGCACGCCGTTTTTCGTTGAACGGCGTGTTTCAT